>CAZBCD010000259.1:1074-3336 GCA_964490205.1 uncultured Pelolinea sp.
CGCTGCCGGTTCGCCATTTGGAATCTTACCTTCAGCAGGCGCCACACCGATCACACCGACCATCGGAGACATAGGTATGGATATTTTGTTCCTGAAAATAACATGATCGCCTTGGTATTTCAATACGGCTGTTTCCATCTGGGTGATCTTATCACCCAGGACACCCTCTCCAGGGAGGGTAACCATGGTTGCATGATCAATAACCTTGACCTTGAGTAAGTCCACCCGCAGCACATCACCAGGTTCTACATTCTCAATAAAAACAGGTCCGGTGGCAGGGTTTACCCGGTCCCAATCAAGCGCATCCAACAAATCTTTTTCGGATTTCAACTGCCCAGAAAAACAATCATGCGTTTCCAGGATAAATTCTTCTCCCTGTGCTACCCGCAAAGCGGGTTTAAGTTCGGGTGAAAAAGCATAAAAAACATTCTCACGGGTCAATTTCTTTTCCATTAGTGAAACTCCTATCGCGATATTGATTGATGACCTTTTTGATATGTATCAAGTTTAGCAGATTTTCTCCTGATTGCTCCCCTATCCAATACCATTCCCCTGCCTAGAACCATATTCCCGACCCTTCCCCTTTTAAAGGGGGGGAGGCTGCACAGCAGGCTGGTAAGCGTCACACCTTTAATCTCAACTTATCAACAAATAACTCTTGCATTTAGTTTAATATATTTTCTTTAAAAACATAAGAAAAAGAGGTCGCGTCATCGTACTGTGTACTCCTCGTTTCTCGCTACTCTCGCTTGCAACTCTCGGCCAGAGATTTGCAAGCACCGACCCCAACAGACGGGGTCGCGCTGCTTGACAAGCGCGCAGCTATCGGTTATGGTTATGCCTGTTAAATAAATCAACCAGCAGTCTCTGCCGCTGTTACTTTTTGAGCGCCGCTCGAACCCCATAACATCCGCCTGACTTCTAGAAAAAGGAATATTTTTATAATGAACTTTAATGAGTTCCATCTTGACGCCCGTTTGAACGCAGGCATTAGCCGCGCGGGCTTTCATGTACCAACACCGATCCAGGAATCAGCGATTCCCCCCGCCCTTGAAGGGCGTGACCTGATCGGTACTGCCCAGACGGGTACAGGGAAGACGGCGGCCTTTGTTCTGCCGATCCTGCATAAACTGCTCACCGGCCCACGTAAGCGAACACGGGCATTGATCATTACACCAACCCGTGAACTGGCTGAACAAATTCACCAGGCCATAAGGAGACTGAGCCGCGGGACAAACATACGCAGCGTTACCGTTTACGGCGGCGTTGGGGCGGCATCCCAAATTGAGGCGCTGCACCGCGGCGTGGAAATTGTGGTGGCCTGCCCGGGGCGGCTGCTGGATCATATCCAACACAAACATGCCAGATTGGGGGGCGTGGAAATATTGGTGTTGGACGAGGCAGACCGGATGCTTGATATGGGTTTCTTGCCTGATATTAAACGCATTTTAAAGCATGTACCAGCTCAGCGGCAAACGATGTTGTTTTCAGCTACTTTCCCGAAAGAGATTGAGCGCCTGGCAGCCCAGACGCTTCACAATCCAAAAAAGGTCGCCATCGGGCTTACCCGCCCCGCTCACACAGTATCCCATACGCTGTATCCGGTTCCGCAGCACCTGAAAAGGAAACTGCTTACCAAATTGCTCGAACAGACAGATACCAATTCAGTGTTGATCTTCACCCGTACGAAGCACCGTGCCAAGCGGTTGGCACAACAATTAGCGCGCACCGGTCCAAAAGTGACCAGTTTACACGGCAACCGCACCCAAAACCAGCGCACCTCAGCCCTAAAAGGATTCAAGCAGGGCAGGTACCAGATCATGGTGGCGACGGACATTGCGGCGCGCGGTTTGGACATTGACCGCATTTCACACGTTATCAATTTCGATATGCCGGATACTGCCGATGCGTACATTCACCGAATCGGGCGCACCGGGAGAGCAAAGCGAAAAGGGGAAGCTTTTACCCTGGTCACACCTGATGATAACGTGCTCGTTCGTAAAATAGAGAAGATCATGAAACAAAAACTTCCGCGGCAAACGCTGGCGGATTTTGATTACAAAATACCCATACCGGAGTACCCGCAGAACGCCCGGAAAGCAAAACCGCGGGCCAGCCAAAGATCACATTCCCGATCAAGACAACGAGCATACCTGAGATAACCGATTTTCCATCCTCAGATACCATTTAATCGTATATAGCACGTTAAAAAGAGGGTGTGGAAAAATCAGGAAAAAGAAGGAGATAATATACCCATTTCGG
>CAZBCD010000260.1:0-3329 GCA_964490205.1 uncultured Pelolinea sp.
CAGCTTACCTCTCTAACACTTGCAAAGTTGCACTTACTAGTTGAATTCAAGTTATGCTATAATGCCTTGAATTTAATCTTTCCCATTTGGTGATCATTATGCGATTTTTAATCACAGGCGCAGCTGGATTTTTAGGGGCACCCCTTGCAAATAGTTTAGTTGCAGATGGGCATCGTGTGGTAGGGTTGGATGACCTTTCAACGGGAAATCCTCAGCGGCTGTCTCCAGAAGTGCACTTGGTTCGCGGTGATATCAATGATCGGCCAAAGTTGTGGTCACTGCTGCAAGATGTGGATTGTGTCTATCATCTAGCAGCCCGTGTGATTGTCCCGGAATCTGTGCTTTATCCCAGGGATTACAACCTGGTAAATGTCGGTGGAACTGTAACGCTGATGGAAGCTATGAGAGATGTTGGCGTTAAGCGTGTGATTCTGATTTCGTCAGGGACAATCTATGGGAATCAAAGAAATCAACCGATGAATGAAAGGTGCCGACCGAATCCCCATTCCCCATATGCAGTCTCAAAACTATCCGCCGAGTATTATATGCGCACCATCGGGAATCTCTGGGGAATTGAAACGGTTTGTTTGCGAGTATTCAACGCGTACGGTCCTGGTCAACCTTTACCTCCATCCCATGGACCTTTGATACCATACTGCTTACGGCAGGCAATGGATAATGGCACGATTGTTGTGCATGGAAATGGAAAACAAACCCGGGACTATGTGTTCGTTGAAGATGTGGTTGATGCAATGACCACAGCTTCTTTTATGGATAAGATCAATCGACTCATCATTAATGTGGGGAGCGGTAAGGAAACGTCTGTTAATGAAATCGTAAAAACAGTGATTGAACTAACTGGGACTAAACCTGAAATCGTCGTGAATAAATCACACGATAGCGGGCCTTCGAGAATGTGTGCTGATCTATCGTTGGCAACAAAGAATTTAGGGTATCGTCCGAAAGTTGGTTTAAAAGAAGGGATCACCCGTATCATTGAAAATGATATCCGGTTTATTAAAAAATAATGAAAATTGATTTAATATATTTATATTACCATGCGTAATGTAAATAAAAATAATCTTGATGACCCATCGGTTACTATCTCCCGCAGGAAGATATTTCGTAAAAAGGGATTTATTTATAACATTTATGAGGATTGGTACAACCTCGTAAAAAGACATCTTCCTTTACACAACGAGATCGTTGTAGAGCTGGGGTCTGGGGCGGGATTCATTAAGGAAATCATTCCGGGTACGATCACTTCTGATGTTATGTTCCTCCCATTTGTTGATGTCGTGATGGATGGGCTTAATCTGCCATTTTCCACAAATAGTATTGATTGTCTCGTGTTGATCGATGTATTTCACCATATTCCAAATGTGAACCTCTTTTTTAATGAGGCAATCAAAATACTTCGTAAAGGCGGGCGGATAATCATGATTGAGCCGTGGATAAATCGCTGGTCATTTTGGATATTTTCAAATTTACATCATGAAGCGATTGACTTTTCTACTGATGGTTGGGGTTTTACTTCAAGCGGACCACTTTCGGGCGCTAATCAAGCATTACCATGGATGGTTTTCAAACGGGATCGGAGGATATTCGAGGAAAAGTATCCAGCGTTAAGAATAAAAGAAATCAGCCCGTTGATGCCTTTAATATATTTATTAAGCGGTGGGTTAAAAAATAGTATAACCATGCCGGCATTTTCTTACTCGTTTTGGAAAAAACTGGAATACAGGTTGTTCAATGAAGAGAAAAAGGGGATGTTTGGATTGGTCGTCCTAGAAAATAATTAGATAAACTTTAATCGTTTTGCGGCAAATATTACCATTTTCAGCAGTAATACGCCGTGCTTCCACCGTTGAATATTTGTTTCACCATAAACTCTTTCACTATACCTAATAGGCATGTCTACAATCTTCAAGTTTAATTTTGCGGCCCCAAATAAGAGATCGTAGTCACCAAAAGGGTCAAAATCTCCAAAGTAATCACGATTGGCAGCTATGTCTTCGTAATCGTTTTTCCAAAGGATTTTCGTTCCACATAATGTATCTTTGATCGGTTGACCAAGTAAAAAAGTGAAAACTATACTAAAGAACTTATTTCCAATGATATTGAAGAAACGCATAGCATCTTTTTCCATTGGGTATATCAGGCGAACACCGTTTATGAAATCACCAATTCCATTAACTAGAGCGTTATAGAACTTGGGCAGGTTTTCTGGGGGCATTGTAAGGTCCGCATCTAAAATCATGAGGATATCCCCTTTCGCTTTCGAAAAGCCCAGTCTCACTGCGTCCCCTTTCCCTTCACCTTGTTGTTGAAAACAAGATGACCTTATTTCAGGATGAAGCTTTATCTGTTTTTTGATTTCTTCAAGGGTATTATCAGTTGAATGCCCTTCGACAAAGATTAACTCGTAACTCTTAAATTTCTCGGGGATTCTTTTAATTATGGATTCTATATTACCGGCTTCATTTCTGGTAGGGACGATGATGGAAATTGAAGGGTTTTTTAATTTGTTTTGAATCCTGGGTTTCAAACGGGCAACCAGGAAATGGGTCATGGCAAAATGTTTGAAAGGCCAAAACCTGACAAAGAATTTATTTAAAATCGGAGTGATTATTGGAATCGAGAATGGGATTAGAATTTCTTCTGACGATTTAATAACTTCAAACCCGGCGAGGTCAAACAGGTTTTTAGCATCTTCCACAGTTAACCAATTCTGTATTAAATTTGGTTTGGCAAGATTTAATTTTTCCGCTATCTTAAGTGGAAGTTCCCATAAACGATTATAAAAATTTATAATTAATCGCCCATCATTTTTAATTACTTTAGAAATATTCTCAAGGGTAGATTGGACATCCCAAAGGTCATTGATGGTATCAGACATCACTACAAAATCAAATTTCCCCTTGAGCTTGAGTTCGACCACATCCATTTGGATAAAATCTAAATCTGGATGCAACTCTTTGGCAAGCTTAATCATTCCGTCTGAAAGATCAATCCCTAATCCTTTTTCCGGTTGTAAAGACGAGAGTAATTTTCCGGTTCCCGTACCGATATCTAGAATAGATTGTCCGGAAGGTATATTAAATCGATAAATTTCACTTACGCGGGAACTGTAGTATTTGCCCAAACCCCGCCAGGCCCTCAATTTATTTGCAACTTTATTCCAATGGGCTATGCGTGCTTTGTTGTAATTTTCCATTTTAGATAGGGTAATAGGAGCAATCTATAGTATAGCATTATAACGAAAAATACCACTCCCTGTCATTCACCAGTGAATATGTCACCCTAATCCACCAATGAAAATGTCACCC
>CAZBCD010000261.1:0-3321 GCA_964490205.1 uncultured Pelolinea sp.
CAAAAAAGACCGCAGCTCCCTTATCCGTTCAATGTCACTAAAGCTTAACCGGTTATCCCGGTTAAGCGATGACAGTCCTGTACCAGTATAATCTTCAATCATCTTTAATCTTGATCTGAATTTTCGGCGGCAGCGGTTGCATCACCTCAGCCGCATGATGATCACCTTGGTTCCTTTTTAAAACCCGGTTATTTAAATATTTTTCGTGTAAACAGAAAGATTATTATGTGTGAACCGCTCTTTAAGTCTCTGAAGGGCTCGCAGCCCGCGGCAAGGTGATGGGAATGCAAAAAAATGGAGGGCAGTCTGTTATTAATCCTCTTTTTGACGGCATGGCCCGGGTCTTAAAGCGTGTAGATGGTTTCAAGAAGCTTGCCAGGAAGTTCTATTTCGAAGTGATTTTATCTGTCCATCAGTGTCCGCAATGCGGCGGCCAGGTTCAAATGAGTGGGAGCAGCGAATGCACCTGCGGATGCGGAAACGTTTTTGACCCTACGCTTGTTTTTCAAAAAAGCCCTTGTTGCGACAAAAATTTGGTGCGCAAAACCCTGCATTATGTCTGCTGTGGCTGTAAGAAGACCGTAACCTCAATGTTTCTCTTTGATGAAAAGCTATTTGACAAACAGTATTTCAGGGAGATGATGAGAGAGTCCCGGGCCCGTGTTCAAAAAAGACGGGAGGAAATAAAAAGATTTTTAGCTGAATCCCGGTCAGGGACATTGCAGCTTATGGAAGAACCGCATCTTGAGTCTATCCCCGGTCTTCTTCAGGATCTGGACGATTTTGTACAGCCCGATACACTTGGAATCTCAGATTTTACTTTTGATACGGCTTCGGACTTTAAAATTAACGATTACCGCGAGCACATACTCGATGTCCTGGGTTCAGACAGTCTGCTTTTTTCCGATATCACACCCCTTATCGGCAACATCCGCACAGATAAAATCCGGCGATTTATGACCCTCATTTTTATGCAGAATGACCGCGAAGTGGAACTTACCCAGTATGGTTGCGATATCGTAGTCCAAAGGAGCGCTGATGAAGCATACGGATAAAAGGGTGTGCTTTTGCACCGTTGCACAGAAACACAGATTCGCATTTCCACAAAATTTATAAATGAGAAGCCTTTATTCAAAAAGCGTTCGACATGATCACAATCGCAATCGCAAATCAAAAAGGCGGTGTTGGGAAAACAACCATAGCCTTTAATCTGGCACAGATCCTCGCATCTAAACGGGGCACAAGCGTAATTGCCATGGATAATGACCCGCAGGCAAACCTTACAGGATCCTTTGTCGAAAATCCCAGCGGGTTTAACGCGAGCATCCTCGATGCATACGATGAAAAACCGCTTGAACCCGTACCAATTTCAAAAACCTTATATCTCCTTGGTTCTGATATCACATTAGCCTCGGTCGCCGAGCGAGGTTTTCATGTGATTTTCAAGCTAAAAGAGGCGATTGAAAATCTTAAAAATTCACAGAAGTTTGATTATGTCATTATTGACTGCCTGCCGTCATTCGGCCACCTTCATCTTGCGGCACTGAACGCTGCCGATTATGTACTGATCCCGGTACAACCCGCACCCTATGCGCTTGCCGGCATGCAAGATCTTTTCGCGACGATAAAAAAAGCCCAGAAATATTTCAATCCGCGATTGAAGATCTTAGGGATCATAATAAATCAGGCCGACGGCAGAAAGCTTGTCATAGAAAGAGAAATGGAAGACGCTCTGCGCAAAACGTACGGAAATATGATTCTAAAAGCCAAAATCCACAAAAGAATCAAAATTGAGGAAAGCCCTGCCTTTCAAAAATCAATTACCGCTTACGATCCCAACGGGCCTTCGGCACACGAATTCAAAACCATGGCCAATGAAATATTGAGACGAATCAAATTAATGGAAAAAAATCATGGATGAAAATGACAAAAAAAACCGAACCAATAACCAGGTCTGAAAAATTCAGGTCAAAGGGTGCAACCATCTTAAAAGGTCGACAATCAGGGCTTAACAGCATGGAAGACTTCCTTAGCGATACACAAATACACACATACACATCTCCTCAAAAGCGTGATCCCACAGATGCGGTTAACCATAAAGCCTCGGACAATCAAACCCACAGAAGTATAGTCGATCAAAGAATTAAATTGGAGCGTCTCCATGTACAGATAAAACAGGATCTCGTTGATAAGCTCCTTTGCATGCTATTTGAAAGAAAGCGAGACCCTAAAATAAAAAATCAGTTTGCAACTAAAAGGGCCATTATTGAGGAAGCGCTGGAAGATTATTTTAAAAAGCATGGCACCTGATAACCGCAGAATGCGATCTTTTGATCAAGCGGATCTCAAATGAAGCTTACAGATAAAGATAAAGATTTCCTGGAACGACTGAAGGGACTTCTTGATAAAAAGGAACTGTCGATAGAATTGAAAGAAGATGGACTAAAGCGTCTTGTCCTGAGGCAAAACTACGGCGATAAGATAGCGTCCTGCTTCAATATGACGCGTCAGGGGGTTCGGTGGAGATTCCAGCGCTTATTCAATGAAATTTACATCAATGCGTATTGTACCATTTACTGGGTTGAATCAAACTTCGGAACGGAATTGCGACGACATGCTTTAGAGATCGCTAAAGAGCGAGTCGAGTTAAGGAAAAAGGCCCAAAAAAATGGGCATTTTTGAGGTTTTCCGTCGAGAAACGGGTTAACCGGCAGCCGTTTCAATGGACAGGCGATTGACAAGGGATTTACCCTCCTATTAAATCCCGTGAATCGGGACTCAGAATGTGGGAAATCCATGCTGAAATGCCCCATTTGCCCATGAATGCACCTTTTTGAGCGCAGAATACACGCAATCGCACGGTTTTCGGTAAGTACCCGATTTTGTATGCCCACTCGGAATCAGGCGTAAAAAATCTTAACATCACCATAAAATCCGCATACCCCTTTGATGGCCATATTTATACACAAAAGGCCGGGGTGAAAAAACATGGTCAGCACAAAAATTGAATTTAGCCATAGTAAGATTGCACGCATCCAGGGCTTGGACGAGCTTGCCATAGTGTTGTTTCCGGGCAACAAGCATCACCAGCGCATATTTCTGGCCATTTTCATAGAGCTTAAATATGCCGCAGGCGAATTTTTACCCAATTTAACCCCCCTTTGCGACACATATGCGTTTACGCCCCGCATGCTGGAGACGGTCCGCAGCAAAATGCGCCGGATGGGAATTATTGACCATGTTTCCCGTTTCAACAAAAGATACGGCTACCGCGAAGGGTGGGTATTTTCCGGCCGCTTTATGCATGCCTTGAACCGGCTG
>CAZBCD010000262.1:0-3319 GCA_964490205.1 uncultured Pelolinea sp.
GGGTGCGATGTGATTTCTTTTGTAATTCTGTGGGAGAATAATCGTCTATCAATTGCCAAAGCATGACCTGCGGGAACCGTACATGATTTTGCGATTCTTATTAATAACGAACCGAGCATTTCTAATTCCCTGATTAATAAACCAGAGGGACGGTCCACTAATTGTGAGCCAAGAGAATTGGAACAGATTATTTCCCCGAGATTATCTGTTTGATGAGCGCCAGTTGTATTAGACGGTCGCATCTCATATAATGAAACATGGATTCCTCTTTCCGCCGCCTGCCAAGCAGCTTCACAACCAGACAAGCCGCCACCGATGATCGTTAGGTTTTCCATGTGAGAATAATTTTAACATCAAGACTAAAAGCTATGGCATGATTATTGCCATAGACAAATAATGGCGCTATACTAAATATTAATAGGAAGAATGATGTATCAACGTCAATTTCAAAAACTACAACATCAAACAACTGCCCATCTTGCGCAAACAATGACCCTGTTAAGTATGAATAACGGAGAATTAAGCCAGGAAATAGAAAAGGTTTTAAATGAAAATCCTGCTTTGGAGATGGATTTAGAACGAAGATGCCCTAACTGCAAGCGTTTATTACTCCCGGAACAAATATGCCCTGTTTGCAGTAAGCCAAAATCAACCAACGTAGATGAATCAATCGTGTTCTTATCTCCAAGTAGAGATTTTTATAAACCAGGAGACCAGTTTAGGGATGAATATTTTTCAAGGGAAGAGATTTCTGCGAATTATGAAAACCTTGCAGAGTATGTGCTAAGACAATTGGTATTTGACCTTGAGCAGGAAGATAGGAAAATCGCAGCATTTCTATTAAATCTGTTGGACGAGGATGGGTTTGTTCGTGAAGATGATCTTAGTACCGCGCAATATTTCCATGTCTCCATCACAAGAATACAAAAAATACGAAATATAATAAAAAAAGCAGACCCCATAGGTGTTGGTTCTTCCACACCAGAAGAGGCCCTCGCCACACAACTGGAAATATTAAGAGAGACTCAAGATATTCCAAAATATACAGAAAATATCATATCAGAAGGGTTGGATCTTCTATCAAAAAAGAACTATGCAGCTATCTCAAGAAAATTGGCTATACCTGAGAATTTAGTTAATAAAGCTGCAGATTTCATAAGTAAAAACTTGAATCCATTTCCTGCACGAGCATACTGGGGATCGGCTAGAAACCCTACAGCTGATATTCCAAGCGTGTATATTTATCCAGATGTAATCATTCAACTATTGAATAATGATCCCGATTTGCCGTTGATAGTTGAAGTGATTCTACCCTACCCGGGAACATTGGAAATAAACGCATTATACAAACAAGCAATTCAACAAGCGAATACCGAGAAAAAAAATGACCTGAAATCTGACTTTAATAAAGCGAACCTTTTTATTAAATGCTTACAGCAGAGAAATAATACTATGCAAAGGTTACTGGAAAAAATTACTCTTTATCAGAAAACATTCATAAATAAGGGCGAGAAATATATTATACCTATGACGAGAGCTTCTCTGGCAAAAGAATTGGGTGTGCATGAATCTACAATATCGAGGGCAGTATCAAATAAAACTGTCCAAATGCCAGGCGGAAGGATTATCCCTTTAGCAAAATTCTTTGACCGCAGTTTGGGAATTCGGGCGGAATTAAAAGAAATAATAGAAAATGAAAATACGAAGAATCCACTTAGCGATACAAAAATTGTCGATAAACTAAAAGACCGTGGCCACGAAGTGGCAAGGCGAACAGTTGCAAAGTACAGATCGATGGAAGGGATATTACCCGCTCATATGCGGAAAAAATAAATGATCACAAAAAAAATATTCAATATAAAAAATGATCATGATGATTATGCAATAAACCTGAACGAGCTTCCCTTATTGATCGATCAAATTCCTTATCCGTGCGTAATTATAGATTCAAAGAGTAAGGTTGTTTTAGCAATAAACTACCTTTTTACTGAAATGACTAGTTATGGGGGTCAGGAATTAATTGGTGGGGAAATCTCATCATTATTTAAGCAATTTCCTCTCGATAAGGTCGTTGAAGGGAAAGTGTATAAAGATCTGATAAAAGTCAAAAGAGAACCAGAATTAGCTGTTGTTTTTGAACTACATCATATCAGCCAAAAGAAAAATCTAGCGATTATTAAGGTTGCTGAAAGTGATAGCGAAGGGGAGAAACAAACAACTATCAATAAAAAGGTTATTGATAGTTTAGAGTATATTAATCGAATTGTGCTTTCTGGTGAAAAGCAACAATTTTTTCAAGCTGTTCTTGACACTCTTTGTGAAATATTCTATTGCTCGAAATCATATCTTTATCTCTTAAATAGTCAACATTCCTTATTAGAAAACTTTATAAAAGATAACCTAATTTTTCCTAATACACTTCCAACAGTCGATCTTGAAAGAATAAAAAATGTTGATTATTGGAGTCCGGGGAAACGTGTTCTCACTGAAATTCATAGAATTGGTAGAAGAGAAGAGTATTCATCTGTAATAACTATGCCAATAGGAGACGAGTCAATTGGTTTATTGATTATTGTTTCCGAAAATGAAATAATTCATACACAATTTCAAGAAGAATTAATATTATTTACTAATTGGGTCAATTATTTTGTAAAATTTTTGAATAAGATTGATAAGAAACAACAGGAAAATATAGGTCTATTGAAAAATAATCTTACCTATTTAAAATTGTTCGAACAATCAAATGACTGTTTAGTGTTAATAAACCACGAACAGAAGATAATGAGAATTAATAAGCAATTTCTACGGGAAATGAAGTATTCTTCATATGAGCTTATGGGTCAGAATATTCTTGATATCCTTCAAAATGATAAGGTAAAACATATATTGGGAAAAGAGGGAAAAAATTCTATTGAAATAATTCATCAATTAATTCTCCATAATCGTGATGGTAACAGTGTTCCGATGAAAATGAAGGTTATTGAATCATTGTGGGAAAAGGAAAAAAGCAATCTAATCATTTTGTCTGATATATCTTCAGAGATAAAGGCAAAACAAACAATTGAGAAAATTGAAGATCAAGCCGCGATCGGTGAGATGATTGCCTATTTTGCGCATGAAGTAAGGAATCCAATAAATGATATCTCTACTGGGCTTCAATTAATGCGGAAGAGAATAGGGATTGAAGATCCCAACCTGAAGGTCATTGACCGCATGCAGTCAGATTGTATCAGGATGAATGATCTAATGGAATCAATCCTTTCATTTTCCCGCCAAGACATATCGAAATTTAAACCATTTGATTGTTGTGATTTATTGG
>CAZBCD010000263.1:0-3274 GCA_964490205.1 uncultured Pelolinea sp.
GCAGCTTACCTCTCTTACGCTTTCAAAGTTGCACTTGCTAGTTGAATTCAAGCATAAATAAGAAGAAAAATTTTTCTTAATTTTTTCTGCGATTGAGATAATATTAAGTGGACACAAAAGACACGATAGACAAACTGATAACTGAATTCGATTAGTAGTTTTTTAGATTTCTAAACATTGGTTAATGCTAAAATATCCTCAGCGAAGCTTCCTGAAGAAAAGATTAAGTATTATTCTCGATGAGGAATTATTAAAATGATTGCAGCCCATTCAAGAACACCTATTTAAAAGGAGAAAGATTATGAATCAAAAAACCCAACATCGTCAGCATCACATCAACCTCCTGCCAGGCGAGGCAGCCCCAACCATTCTTGTTCCTGGAGATCCAGGACGGGTCAAGCTTTTTGCGGAGCAAATGGATGAAGCCTGGAAAGTGGCAGAAAAGCGTGAATATATCACATATACAGGTAAGAAGGATGGTGTGCTGATCAGCTGCACAAGTTGTGGTCTTGGCCCTTCACCCACAGCGATTGGTGTTGAGGAGCTCATTCGAATAGGGGCAAAGAATATTATCAGAGTTGGCACATGCGGCGCACTCCAGCCCTTCATGAAAGCGGGGGACATGATCATTGCCACCGGCGCGGTGCGCGGCGAGCGCTGTACAGAGGAATTCATCTCGATTGATTATCCAGCGATTGCGGATTACCGCATTGTGCGCGCATCGATTGACGCATGTGAGAGATTGGGGTTCACTTATCACCTGGGCTTGGTCCGTACGCATGACGCGTTTTACCTCGAATCACCCTGGGCGCACGGCGATTATAAAACCAGACTGCAGAAATGGATTGATCTGGGTGTGTTGGCCGTTGAGAACGAATGCGCGACGATGTTGGTGGTCGCGAGCATGCAGGGTGTGCGAGCAGGGACGATCCTGCTGAGCAGTGATCCGATCTTTGGGGAGGGTGAGAACGAAACAGATTTGGAAACGCATAAAAAGAACTTAGTGCGTGTGGGCATCGAAACAGCTAAGATCCTGCATGAAAAGGGTCTTGATTAGGTTAGAGATAAACTGGAGATAAAAATCATGGAAAAACAACACCACATTCAATTATTACCAGGTGATATTGGCGAGACCGTATTCCTGCCTGGCGACGTGAGTCGCGCGAAGATCATCGCGGATCATTTTGATTCAGCAGAATTAGTGGCTTCGAGCCGTCAATATAATACCTTTACCGGTATGTACAAAGGGGTTAAGGTAAGTGTGACTTCAACAGGCATTGGCGGTGCAGCAGCGGCGATTGCGATTGAAGAACTGGTCAAGGTTGGCGCAAAGAATCTGATCCGTATTGGTACGGGGGGAATGATGCAGACGTGGCTTCCGCGGCCGGCGATTTTGGTGATCACTGGCGCTGTACGAGGTGATGGCACCACACGAGAATATTTTCCGCCGGAATTTCCGGCGCTGGCAGATTTTCATACAATTGAAAGCATGCTGGCATCCGCTGATGAATTGGGGATTGAAGTGCACGCGGGTTATGAATGGTCGCATGACGCCTTTTATGCCGGTTCAACTTTATCCAAATTGGATATTCTGGAAATCGAAAAACCGTGGATCGATGCTGGTGTGTTAATTGCTTCGCAGGAAGCCTCAACTGTTTTCACATTAGCAACAGCAAGGAAATGCCGCGGTGGTGTCATCTTAGCTTCAGCTGGCTGCCATCAATATCCGGATAAAGAAGCAACACCCGAGGAGATGGTCAAAGCGATTTCGGATGCAACCAAGATATCTTTAGAAACAGCCGTTAAACTGCACCAGTTGGATCATGGGAAATAAGCGAGACAAAAGGTGATTTGAATTTAATGAAAAATCTGCAGGTGTTAAAAAATTAATCGATATATATTATTGATTCTTGCATTTATAAACTTAGCTGAAGATTAATTAATCTTCAGCTATTTAATAAAGGAATTGTATTTATAAAAGATCACCCAAACATCAATCCTGCCGTGATATATAATTTATTCATGCCAAGACCAAAAACAAAAGAAGAACTACTGGAAGCTAACTGCGAAGAATTCAAGAAACTTTTATCGCTTATAAAACCACTTTCGGAAACAATCATTTTAAAGTCTGGCGCCTGCGAACAATGGAGTATCAAGGATATATTAGCTCATCTGTATGCATGGCACAACCTGTATCTAACCTGGTACCGAGAAGGAATGGCTGGTGAAAAACCACAAATGCCTGCAACAGGATATACATGGAAAACCACACCAGCACTAAATGAAAACATTTACCAGGAGTATAGGGATACTTCTCTGGATGAGGTTCTGGAGAAATTCAAGGAATCTCACTATAAGTTATTAGAGATTATCAATAGCCATACAAATGAAGAGCTCTTCATTAATAAGCGCTACGCTTGGACTGGTTCTACATCGCTAGGCTCCTACACTGTTTCCTGCACATCCAGCCATTACGATTGGGCAATCAAGCTTATCAAGAAATTTCTTAAGAATCTGTGAGTGTCCTGATTTTGGATTGTAAAATGAAAAGAAAGAAGAGAGACCCTGCGATTAGGCTTGCCTTTTTATCCTGGATTTGTTAAATATATAATTTATTTGGGAAAGGTGGCGTAAAATGAAAATCCATTTAGCTGAGCTTTCCCAAAAAAAATTATTTTACCCGATCATCTTTTTCATATCCCTCGTTATTTCTTTTCTTCCGCCAATAACACAGAAACCATATTCTCCTGAAAACACGCAACAAGTGATCATACAGCTGCTTATGGTCGCCATAAAACCATATGAGGCCCTTGGGATTCTATTCCATATAGCAACGATCATTCTTACGGGATGGATTTTGGCAGATTCGAAAGCATCAGGCCGCCCTCTATTCATTTTTATGGGTGTGACCTTTATTATCATCGCATTAGTCCAGTCATTTGGGACAACGGAATTGTACGGGGATGTAATTCACACTGGCGGATTGGCGGCATTTACTTTGCTCGGCATTCTCTGGATCTGGGCTGGGGTTACAGGTGGCACTGAACCTTTATTAGCCAATGTCCAATGGCAAAATATGTTTTTTCTGCCTTTTGCGGTCTTATCTTTCTGGGCACCGTACCAGGTCAAGGAAAATGTGATTTTGCCAGATTTCAATCCAGCTTTACTTCTCACATCTCCGGATTACGGACTAACTTTTTGTTTTACTGCGCCTGTTTTTTTATATCTTGAATTCAACTAGCAAGTGCAACTTTGAAAGCGTAAGAGAGGTAAG
>CAZBCD010000264.1:0-3274 GCA_964490205.1 uncultured Pelolinea sp.
GGTGACATTATTACTGGTGAATTTATGGTGACATTATTACTGGTGATTCACATTTCCCAGCAAATTTCTTGACATAAGAAAATAAACGATGTAGAATCTTGCCCAATGGAAATCTTATTCTCATTCCCAAATTTCAATAATGCCCCATCAGCCGCAATGTCTATGGGGATGCTCAAGGCTCTCGCCAGAGAGCCAGTTTTCAATCGGGACGGTTAATCCATTAGGTCTATCTATTTGAATAATTAGAATAACCGCCCAATAAAAGGCGGTTTTTTTGTAATGGCAATCCTATAAAAAATGAGCTGAAATAGAAGAAGAACTTATTATTCAACTTGAAAGATCGAACAGTGAGAAAATTAATATCTAAGGATAAATTTGACATTCAGTTATAAAAAATGCCAGGGGTCTAATAGTAATAGAAAAGGAATTTCCATCTATGGGATATTCCAGGGAAATTAACTTGTGTTGTGTAAATACGTTGATATTTGTTGTATCGAGTAAGTCGAAATGTAATTAGATCTAAGCGAGGAAAATAATTATGCCGATCAAAATCCCCAACCAGCTGCCCGCAAAAGATATATTAATCAGTGAAAATATTTTTGTAATGGATGAAAACAGGGCGATGCATCAGGATATTCGCCCTATGCGGATCGCAATCCTCAATCTGATGCCAACCAAAATAACAACTGAAACGCAGTTATTACGGCTGATTGGTAATAACGCTCTGCAGGTTGAACCTGTGCTCGTCCGTATGAGTTCACATAACAGCAAGAACACATCTGAGGAGCATTTGAAATCATTTTATAAAACTTTTAACGAAATCTACAGCGAGAAATTTGACGGCATGATAATAACTGGAGCGCCTGTGGAACACCTTCTATTTGAGGAGGTAGATTACTGGGAAGAATTGACAGAAATTCTTACCTGGGGATACAGTAATATATTTGCCCATTTATATATATGTTGGGCAGCCCAGGCAGCCCTTTACTATCAATTCAAGATTCCAAAATACCCACTTCCTGATAAGAAATTTGGCGCTTTTGCCCATCATGTGGTCAAACAAAATGTCAAGCTTCTCCGCGGTTTTGATGATGTGTTCTATGCGCCGCATTCGCGCCACACGGAAATTCGCCGGGGAGATATTGTAAAAGTGCCTCAATTGGAGATCTTGGCTGAATCATCAGAAGCAGGCATCTACATTGTAGGAACAACTGATGAAAGGCAGCTTTTTGTCACCGGACATTCCGAATATGACCCTCTCACCTTGAAAAAGGAATATGACCGAGATATCGCGGCCAATTTACCCATTCATGTACCTGTTAATTATTACCCAGGTGATGATCCAACTCGAACGCCAGTCGTCAGGTGGCGTGGGCACGCCAACCTCTTGTTCTCCAATTGGATTAACTACTACGTTTATCAAGAAACACCATTTGACCTGAATCAAATAACCGCTATATCTTAAAGTAATGTTTTAATTTGCACTGAATAAGGAGAATATCATGAGCAAACAAATAACCAATCATCAATTCGGCTTCACCACCCGCCAGCTGCATGCCGGTCATAAACCTGACCAAGCAACAAAAGCCCGGGCTGTGCCAATTTACCAGACTACTTCTTATCTTTTTGACAGCACCGACCACGCCGCTCGCCTATTTTCGCTGGAGGAAACCGGCAACATTTACACCCGTATTATGAATCCAACAAGTGATGTTTTTGAGCAGCGTATGGCCAGTCTTGAAGGCGGTGTCGGTGCGCTTGCAGTCAGTTCTGGCAGCGCAGCGCAGATTCAAGCGATTTTTGCACTTGTTGGCTCTGGAGACCATATTGTTGCAGCGTCCACGCTATATGGTGGGACTTATAACCAATTTGCTTATACGCTTCCTCGGCTTGGGGTTGAGGTTACCCTGGTTGATCCGCAATATCCGGAAATTTTTCGTAAATCCATCAAGCCAAATACGAAGCTTCTTTATGGAGAGACTTTAGGAAATCCAAGGATAAATATTTTCCCGTTCGAAGAAGTTGCGTCAATTGCCAATGAAAACGGCATTCCACTGATGATCGATAACACTTTTGCTTCTCCCTATCTCTTTCGCCCGTTTGAATGGGGAGCCAATATTGTCGTCCATTCCGCGACCAAGTTCATAGGCGGGCATGGAACCTCGATAGGCGGCGTAATTGTAGATGGCGGAAATTTTATATGGGAGGGGAATCCCCGCTTCCCGAATTTTAACAAACCAGATGATTCATACCATGGTTTGATCTTCGCGGAACTGGGCGAACTAGCATTCATCACAAAAGCCAGAGTGCAAATTTTACGGGATGTTGGCGGATGCATTTCACCATTTAATTCATTTCTCTTGCTTCAGGGGTTGGAAACACTGAGCCTGCGGATGCAGCGTCATGTGGAAAACGCCCAAAAAGTAGCTGAATTCTTGAATAGCCACCTAAATGTAGCGTGGGTAAGCTATCCCGGCCTGAAAAGCAGTCCTGAACATGCCGCCATGCAAAAATACCTGCCCAAAGGCTCGGGTGCGATCTTCGGATTTGGGATACGTGGTGGAATTAAAGCTGGGAAAAAGTTCATCAATAACCTGCAGCTCTTCAGCCATCTCGCAAATGTTGGTGATGCCAAGAGCCTTGCCATCCACCCTGCTAGCACTACTCACGGACAGCTCAATGAAGAACAGCTGGCAAGCGCGGGGGTGACACCGGATTTCATTCGATTAAGTATCGGCCTTGAAGATATTGAAGATATCCTTTGGGACCTCGACCAGGCAATAAAAGCGTAAGGGATAATAGATAATAAATTCAGAGAGTTACTCAGATTGTAATTTAAGCTTATTTAATAATTTCTGAAATAAAAAAGCTTCCTTAAAAAGCAGACATATTTGGGTTTAATTATGAGGTCAATGACTTTAAATGCCTTCTAGATTATTTTCCAAAATGATTTTTATGAAATTCGATTAAGGAAATACAACCAAGGAATTTTGGAGATATTCCTGGGTTATTTATACTTATTTTAAGTAGATTGCTAGTAAAGACAATACGAATGCTCCCAAGTCGATTCGCTTATCATGGCAGAAGTTATTGGAAACTTAACCTGTTGATTAAGAGTCAGTTGCTTCACTTGTCCATTGTGTCCGCACAGTGTTACAGCGTCCACACAGTTCCATAAAAAGGGCTTAAACTGTCCACAGCGTCCATTGTGTCCACAGCGTTTCATTAAAACTGCACCAAATTGCATCTAAGAAAGCGTCTGTCAAGGATTTTT
>CAZBCD010000265.1:0-3183 GCA_964490205.1 uncultured Pelolinea sp.
GGGGTGACATTTTCATTGGTGGATTAGGGTGACATATTCACTGGTGAATGACAGTCCAGTTTTAACATTGACAGAAAGAAAAGCCTGCCGCACGGCAGGCTTTTCATGTAGAGTTGAGTTACGGGCAGCGCTCAAGCAGTAATTTCTTGATCACTTCTGTTCTTGCTAGTTTGTTGTCGTTTTTATCCGTTACGACAATCTGATAATACATTACTGCAAATCTAAAGGCATTGTAATTCGGAATGTCCTTGGAAATCAAAGTTGCACTGAAGTGTTCTTCCGATTTCCGCCCCATCGCCCGACCAGAGTCCCAGTTGGTCAATCCTCCTCCAGCATTATTATCATAGAATCGGATAAAGAGAATCGCCGCGTATGCATCGTCTGGATGCGTGATATCTGCAGATATCATAATCTCACGGCTTCCACAAGTACCGTCACCATAATAGAATTTATCCAGGTCATGTTCTATGTTATAGATCGTCAGTTCCTCAGGTGTAGCGGATGGAGAAGTTGGAGGGGTTGTATCGGTTTCTTCTTGCTCATCGGGATCTGCTGGTGAATCTTTCTTTTCATCCTCAACATTTACCATTGCGGCAGAAAAATCACTCCACACTCCCTCGCTGTTCTGTGCCCGTACTCTGATGGTGTGGCTGCCTGATACACTCGGCAGCCAAGTATGTTTCAAAATAATTACATTTTGATCCGGGTCTGGGCTGGCAAAAGAACTGACCACTTCTCCGTTTATACTCAGTTCAATCGTGGGTACTCCTTCCGTGCTGGTAGCATGGTAAGCTATCTCAATCGATTCCTTAGGCAAGGTTGCCCCATTACTGGGAGAATCAATTCCAACCTCAACTGCCCGCTCCTGTGACTGGCTGCTTTCTCCGAATCCCCCCAGGTCAATAGACAAATTTCCAATATCACATGCGATAATTACCAATAAGAGGATTAATGCAATTACACCTACTTTAATTCTCTTCATTTTATTTACCTCTCCTTTTCTTCCATAGCTTCGCGGTAATTGATGTGTTTTATTATAGCAATCTTGGTACAAATTTTTCAATGACGCTTACTCAATTTCCGCCTTTGGATAATAAAAAGCCAGCATTTCATTCCAATATGCCAGATACTTCCATTGCCCCCATTCTTCATATATTCGCAGACCCTCTTCCTCAGAAAATTGCTTGTCCTTAAAATATTTTTCTTTTATAAAATGACGAAATACTGTGTCAACCGGAATCTGATCATATCGTCCCAACAACATCAGCATTGAAGCTGTGGCATAATTGCCTACTCCTTTAATAGCGAGCAGTTGGCGTTTAATCTCCGCTGAGGGGGTTGAAATATCTAAAAGATTATTAAATTTCAGATCGCCGTTGGATATACGGGTAGATAACTCATAAACATAACCTGCCCGATAGCCCAAGCGAACGCGATTTTTAAATTCTTCCAAAGATACCGCAGAGATCGATTCCGGTGCAGGAAAAGAGCGCAGAGACAGATCGCCAGGGAAAGGTGATCCGAATGAATCCACCAACTCCTTCACCATTCGTTTTGTTCCTCCCCACCGGATATTCGTTGTGCAAATCACTTTGACCAAATCCTCAAAAACCTCTGGGGATCGCAGTAAATATCCCTTGCCTTCGGTTAAGTTTTTCCATTTGTTCCCTTTCTTGCTGCAAAGGTCATAAAAACCCTGCAGATTTTCATTCAACCGCAGCATATACGCTACCCGATTCTTGATCTCATTCTGCAATCCTGGCTGCAATTTGCCATCATGTTTTACAGTGACGATAATTTCTGGGTACGCTGCTTCTGAAGATGTGATATAGAGATTTACAACCTTCCTGGATGAGAGCCGTTCCACTCGGGAAAATGATTCTACATTCTCATCGTGGATATTTGGCAGCAGGCTCACCCATCCATGCGAGCGCAATGTGGAAGTAAACACATACGGTTTTTCAACTGGGATAACTATTTTGGTATGCATATATCAAGTTGCTCCCAGTAGCCCGGATGCGATAACTAGAAAAGCGAATATGGCTGGCCCAAAGATTATTGCGCTGGTTATGCCACCGAGGGAATAGAAGCTTTTCGCTTCAATAGTAAAAAGCATTGCGTCAGCAACGTTTGAGACCATCACCAGTTTATTTCCGTCTTTCATGGCGGGCTCCTTCAGATTAGCTGTCCATATCAAACCATCACCCACTCAGGCGCTGGCCTAACATTATTATTAAATTAGGTATACTAATTCAGGTGCCTTATGAAATTATATCTTGACTGCTACTCATGTACCCTTCGTCAAACTCTACAAGCCTGCCGCAGCGCAGGCGTGCCAGAAAAAGAACAGATCGGCATCATGGGGAAAGTGATGAATATACTGCAAGAAGTAGACCCTTCTGCCCCGCCACCTGAGATCGCTGCGCGGATGCACAAGTTGATCCGGGATTTAACTAAGTGTGAAGATCCCTATCTTGAATTAAAGCAAACGAGCACAAAAAATGCTCTGCATCTTTATGCTGAATTGAAAAGGAAAATTTCTGAGGCAAAGAATCCCTTTGATACGGCTGTGCGGTTAAGTATTGCGGGGAATATTATTGACTTCAGTATAGGTAATGATTTTGATCTCCCGTCGGTGATCCAGCACGTTCTAGCCCAGCCCTACGCTATTGATCATACCTTAGAGCTAAAGGATGAAATAGCTAGAGCAGAGACCATCCTTTTTCTTGCAGATAATGCGGGCGAGACTGTTTTCGACCGCTTATTGATCGAAACATTAGATAAACATGTGATCTATGCTGTAAAAGACGCCCCGGTGTTAAATGACGCCACCGTGGAAGACGCAGTTATGGCTGGCTTAGATCGTGTTGCGGATGTGATATCCTGTGGAGCTCGGTCTCCCGGAACAATTCTCAACCGATGCAGCGAAGAGTTCATTAAGATATATAAACAGGCAGGCCTAATAATAGCTAAAGGGCAGGGTAATTGCGAAGCGCTTGGCGAGGAGAAAAAGAACATCTTCTTCCTCCTTCAGGCAAAATGTGATGTCCTCGCACGAGATCTAGGAGTACCCGTTGGGAGCATTGTCGCAAAATGGGCTTTGCTGTAACAAGCAAAGATTAATCACTTTATTATAAAAGCTCCTCGATTTTATTTATCAATCAGATTTTTCAAATAATTTAC
>CAZBCD010000266.1:0-3174 GCA_964490205.1 uncultured Pelolinea sp.
TCTCCTGTGGTATTCTTAAATAATCACGGTTGCACTTGAGACTTGAATCCAAGACCTACACTTAGAGCATGACCAAAGCCAAAAAACATTTCAAGAACTTGTTCACCCCGCAACTCGTTAAATTTCTCATTGTCGGTGCATCTGGCACTTTAATAGATTATCTGCTCTTGATCTTGCTTAAAAGCTTTAATTGGCAAACACTGATCGCAAACACTGTGTCCTTTTCAGGAGGATTGGTCAACAACTATTATTGGAACAGCCATTGGACCTTCAGTGAAAGAAGCCGGAAATCCTCCCTGAAACAATTCTCACAATTCGCAATCATCAGCTTAGTTGGATTGGCTTTGAACACAGCCATTGTTCTTGTGTTGGAAATCCCCTTGGGGGAGATTTTAGGAATGCCGGGAGTGGGTTATATACCAGCAAAAGCACTTGCGACAATCATTGTCCTGTTTTGGAACTATCTGGCTAACCGCCATTGGACGTTCAACTCATCTAATAAGAAAAACCTCGCCATCAAAGGAGAATAGAATGAAAAAAGAAAACACATCCTCTCAATCACGATCGCATCCCTGGCTGGATAGAAAACTCTTCTGGAAAATATCACCCGCCTGGCTGATCGTCTCTTTATTGATGGGAGTTTCCCTGATGCTGCATCTGGTAAACATTGGCGCAATCGGGGACGGCAACCTCTACTACACAGCCGCAGTGAAAAGCATGCTCCAGTCGTGGGAGAATTTTTTCTTCGCTGCTGCTGAACCCGGGGGGTCAGTTACTGTGGATAAACCCCCGCTCGGATTGTGGATCGAGGCAATATCCGCATTTATTTTCGGGGTGAATGGTTTCGCGGTATCTTTACCAAACATCCTCGCCGGTGTTTTTTCTATTCCATTGCTGTTTCATTTGGTCAAGAAATATTTCGGATCTCTGGCAGGTATTACCAGCGGAGCCATTTACGTAATTACACCCATCATTCTCGCTACTGACCGCAACAATACCATCGACGGTATGTTAGTTTTTACTCTTTTGTTGGCTGCCTGGGCGTTCATTAAAGCAACAGATACTGGAAAACTGCGGTATTTACTTATTGGATCGGTGCTGATCGGGCTGGGGTTTAACATCAAAATGCTGCAGGCGTATCTGGTGCTGCCAGCATTTCTGCTGCTTTTCTTGCTAGCCGCGAAGATCGGTTGGGGCAAGAGGATCCTATTTATCAGTATCGCATTGCTTGTGATCCTGTCAGTATCGCTGTCATGGGCAGTGATCGTTGATCTAACACCAGCCGAAGATCGCCCTTATGTGGGCAGCAGTGAGAATAACACTGTCATGGAGCTTATCCTTGGGCACAACGGACTGGCGCGATTGTTCGGAAAAAACCGAGGTGGTTATCGCCCGCAAAACACTGATGGTCCCGGGCAGCCCCCTGCTAATTTTCCTCAGAATGGGCTGCCTCCGCAGAATCCTCCAGGCCTAAATGGAGGGCAGCCGCCAACAAACCAACCGCCTCAAGGCACACGTCCACCTCAGCAGGCCGGTGGAAATCCCTTCAGCAAAGAAACTGGTTCACCCGGAATCTTCCGCTTATTCCAGGCACCATTAGGCAAGGAGATGAGCTGGCTGCTGCCCTTCGCGCTCTTCGGTATGGTGATGCTCGCATTCTCCGCGCCTATGTCTCTCAAAAATATGTCGTCAACCCATAAAGGCATCATCCTGTGGGGAGGATGGATGCTGACTTGTCTGATTTTCTTCAGCATGGCTGATTTTTTCCACGCGTATTATATGATCATGCTCGCGCCGCCGCTGTCCGCGCTGGTTGGCGCTGGGTTGTCCTGTTTTACAGACCTGGAAATTGGTGTCCAATGGAAAAAAGGCGCATTGGTATTCGCGCTGCTGCTGACGCTTATCTTCCAGGTTTATCTCGCGTTAGAATTCATCAGTTTTACCGTCCTGTTTTTCCTGCCAATCGGGACATTCATCATCTGCGCAGCGGTGCTGCTGTTCACAAAAAAACTGCGAACCGCACAGATTTTATCAGTCCTTCTCTTTATATCTGTGCTGCTGATCCCATTTTGGTGGACTGTACAAACAGTCTTGATCGGCAATCCCCACACAGGATTGCCTTCCGCTTACGCGGGAGAAAGCGGCGACATGATGCGCCCGCCAAATGACGATCAAGGCAATCCCCGCCAGAACGCTTTGCTTGATTTCCTGATGGCGAACACCGAGGACAGCAAATATCTGGCCGCTGTTCCAAACGCCAATACAGGCGCCCCATTCGTCCTCGCGACCGGCCGCCCCGTTCTGTATATGGGAGGGTTTACCGGAAGTGATCCGGTCATTGACACGGAGGGTCTGCGTGAACTGGTTGAAGCAGGCGATCTGCGCTATATCTATTATCAGAATATTGGGCAAGAAAAAGACCAAAAGGTCAAAGGTTGGCTGCGTTCTTCCTGCCAGGTCATTGAAGAATTCAGCGTCCGACCTGATACCAACCAGGATCAACGCGGACCACAAGATCAGAACGCGCCTGTCCTTTTTGAATGTGATTAAAAGAAGAATATTGACCACTATAACCACATAATAAGACCGCCTGATTGACAGGGGGTGGTGCGCGTGCTAAAATTTCTGTCTGTCTGTCTGCCCGCCCCCATCGTCTAGCGGTCCAGGACATAGCCCTCTCAAGGCTAAAACAGGGGTTCGATTCCCCTTGGGGGTACCTTTGGAGACCCATCCCGAACCACAACAGGTTCCGGTGGAGCAGTTCTTTTTGATGCTGCGCTTCGAAAAGAAGCATAAGCTCTTAGAACTTCCACTGAACAATATGTGAGGTTTGGGATGATTGTTTTAAGTCATATTCCTAACAATAGCTTATCAAGTCATGAAGCAAAAACATACATATCAATAAAATCGGCATCGATTAATTTTGGCTATTGTAGCCAATATTTACGTAGATTACTTCGGGAAAATCGTTTGGAAGGTATAAAGATCGGCCAGATGTGGTTTATTCATATTAACTCGTTATCAGATTACATAGATACATCTCGATCATTCAATGATCTTCGGTTTGGTCCAAGACAATGACAATTTCCAAGGAGTTTCTGTATTTAAAATCAGGAACTTACTAGTATAAAGAATAAAAGAGGTATCCTCCCTATACAGAATCTAATCAAATTC
>CAZBCD010000267.1:0-3152 GCA_964490205.1 uncultured Pelolinea sp.
GCAGCTTACCTCTCTTACGCTTTCAAAGTTGCACTTGCTAGTTGAATTCAAGAGACAATTAAAAGTATCCGTTCTTCGAAAAATTGAGGATCGGTTGGAAAGAGCCCGTTTTTCCAATAAGAATGCACCAAGAACAATTGATTTGGATACTATTATTTTTAATAACAGGATCATAGACAATGAATTATGGGAAAAGGTGTTTATCGCTTTACCTGTAGCTGAGTTAAAACCATCCCTACGTCACCCTGGCTTAGCCAGCAACCTGAAGGAAACGGCTGAAGAACTAAAAAGCTCAGAACAAGCTGAGCTTTTCATTCCACCTGAAGGGTTTTTGCCATACTAAAATTCCAGTGGTTTTGCTCCTCTTGATATATTATTTAGAAACTCATTTCGGGTTATTTCACTATTCCTAAAAGCCCCCTTCATACTAGAGGTAGTCATACGTGCATCATGTTTTCTCACGCCACGTATCATCCCACACAGATGCACTGCTTCCATTACTACTGCTACACCCCTTGGTTGAAGAAGTGTATCTAAGAATTCAGCAATCTGCCTAGTCATTCGCTCCTGTATCTGCAGTCTCCGTGAGAACATATCAACGATCCTGAGGATTTTTGATAAACCAATTACTTTCCCTTTCGGCAGGTATGCGACATGTGCACGCCCTAAAAAAGGCAGCATATGGTGTTCACATAAACTATAGAATTCTACATCACGTACAATAACCATATCATCATAATCCGCTGTGAAAGTTGCTTCATTTACAAGCTTTACGGGGTCGGTGCGATAACCTTCCAGTAGTTCTCCGTATGCGCGAGCCACTCGGCCTGGTGTCTTCAGCAATCCTTCTCGTTCAGGATCTTCTCCAAAAGCTCCCAAGATAGTTTTTACGGACCTCTCGATAGTCTCAAAATCTATCTCTGAATCACACAATAGATCAGCAGCATTGTATACAGAGTTATCCTGGCACTCAGTTAATTTATTATCCGCCATACGATTTTTCCTCTTTTTTCAATTTATTATATGTGGAGATTACTTTTCCCGTATTAACAAATTATTAGTAAACTCAATTAAAGCATCCCTAACATACCTCGTACATTTCATTTCTTTTAAAGAAATAAATGCATTCTCTGTCCATTGAGTGTATGTATCTATTACGATTTTTTCAATCCCATCTTCTCTCAACCATTTCGCCATTTCTATGGCGGTATTTTGAGAGATCTTACCTTGCTTGAATTTATCTGCAAAACGAGCACTGTTCTTTATACCTAAAATAATCGGTAAAGTTTTTTTTCCTTCTACAATGTCCCCAGTTGTGGATTTGCCTGTATTCCTAAAATCACCCCAGACCCCTAACCAATCATCATACATTTGAAATGCAATACCAAGGGATTTTCCAAAATCATGGTATTTCTTCTGTTTTCCTGGAGGAAGTTCTCCGATCAAAGCACCCATTTTCGTACTGCAGGAAATTAAAGCCGCAGTCTTACCATTTACCATTTGTAAATACTCATCAACAGAAACAAAATCCCGTTCTTCGAAGTCAATATCAAGAAACTGGCCCATAGTAAGTTGTCTGCACGTTTCGGTCAATAATTCCACAGCTTCTAACGTTATACTCTCAGACACATTATCTTGAAGAGTTAGAAGTACCTCGAAAGCGGAAGTAAACATTGCGTCCCCTGTATTCAAACCGTGTGGTAATCCCCATTTTACCCAAACGGCTTCTTTTCCCCTGCGCTTTAGCCCATTATCTTCTATGTCATCATGAATTAAAGAGAAATTATGTATCAGTTCAATAGAAACCGCGGCAGGTAGCGCTTTTTGCCATTCTACTCCAGTTCCCGCACAGCACATCAATGTTAGAAAAGGGCGAATACGTTTTCCTTGTTTGGAATAATCATCACCTAGACCCAAATGATATTTATATATCTCTCTTAATTTAGTAAAATCCTTGGTAAAAGAAGAATCCACATACTTTTCTAACGACCTTGTGAACTCTGGAACTAATTTACTTTGAAATTCCTTTAGCGTTTTCATGAAAAATATTAATTAATATGTGTGATCTTTTCAGAGGAGATCGCACGTATATTTTCCGCGCCAATTGTAAACATTGCGATCTGAATTTGCAGCGATAATTCTTCAATATAAGTATCAAGTGCTTCCTTAGAGTCCATGGCAGCTATTAAAATCCTTCTAGCTATTCCTCCTAGATTAGCTCCTAAAGCTATACACTTGATGATATCAATCCCATTTTCCAATCCGCCAGAAGCAAAGAGGAGAACATCGGGTAATTCTTCGCGAATTTTTATAATTGCCTCCGCTGTTGGAATTCCCCACCCTCTGAATCCTTCAGCTATCCGTCTTCGCATCGGATCTTTTGTCCTAAATTTTTCAACCTCTGACCATGAAGTTCCACCAGCACCTGCAACATCTATAGCCTGTACTCCTACTCCAACCAATTTACTTGCAGTATGGGCAGATATTCCCCAACCGACCTCCTTTACAACAACTGGAACATCAAGATGCTTACAGACTTGCTCAATCTTTTTCAGAATTCCGTAAAAGTTAGTATCACCCCCTTCCATTAAGGCTTCTTGTAATGGATTAAGATGGAGTATCAACGCGTCAGCGGCAATTTCCTCAACAGCTCTTTTACAATCATTGACAGTAAACGTATTATTTAATTGAACAGCTCCAAGATTGGCAAATAATAAAACATCAGGGGCATATTTCCGAATATCGAATGTTCCCATTGTCCAATCCTGCTCAATACCAATCCGTTGCGAGCCAACTCCCACTGCAATATTAAATTTTTGTGCAGAACTTGCCAATATTCTATTGATTTCATGGGCTTTTTCTGTTCCGCCCGTAATCGGTGAAATCATCAATGGCAGTGAAAGTGATTTATCAAAAACCGAAGTTGATGTATCAACATCCGATAAGTTAATTTCTGGAAGTGCACTGTGAATCAAGCGAAACTTTTCGATTCCTGTTGTGTTAGATGATTTGACATCTTTCTGTAAATTAATATAAAGATGATCGTCTTTTCGCTTATTGATATTTGAATTATTTTTCATTTTTTAAGTATACACTTATTGAGGTGCACCCCATTTTTAGTACCACTTAGCAATGTAAATAGTGTGGTCTCC
>CAZBCD010000268.1:0-3123 GCA_964490205.1 uncultured Pelolinea sp.
ATTCTCTTCAATAGTTTAGGGTCTATAAATGGCCCCTTTTTCAAAGAACGTGACATATTTCAGCTCCTGATGACTACTTGCGTTTGGCAGCATGCCGGCTGCGTAAAATATATTTGTTAGTACTTTTATTTTTCCGGGTCTTATAACCAAGGGTGGGTTTACCCCAAGGAGACTTTGGACCAGGCATACCAATTGGTGAGCGGCCTTCACCACCGCCATGCGGGTGGTCATTCGGATTCATTGCGCTGCCTCGGACTGCTGGTCGGAATCCTTTATGGCGCTTCCTGCCAGCCTTTCCGAGTTTGATCTGGCCATGTTCAACATTCCCAACCTGCCCAATTACTGCAAAACATTTTATATTTATTAAGCGAATTTCATCCGAGGGCATACGAATTTGGGCATATTCTCCTTCTTTGGCCAATAATTGAGCAGAAGTACCTGCCGATCGCACTAACTGCCCACCCTTACCGGGCTGCATTTCAATATTATGGACCATCGTACCAACTGGAATATTATCAATAGGCAAGCAGTTACCTGGGCGGATATCAACCTCAGCCCCAGAAATTAATTGGTCGCCAACTTTAACGCCCATTGGGGCAATAATGTAACTCTTTACACCATCAGCATACGTAAGTAAAGCTAGTCTGGCAGATCTTTTTGGATCATATTCAATTGCTGTGACAGTTGCGGGAACATCTAGTTTTTGCCGTTTAAAATCCACGATGCGTACCATCTGTTTGTGCCCACCGCCGCGATGGCGTACTGTGATCCTGCCATAAACATTGCGTCCTGCTTTTTTAGATTTAGAAACTGTCAGGTTCTTTTCAGGTTTAGTTTTAGTAATTTCTTCGAATGTTGACCCGGTCATCCCTCGCAGACCCGGGGTAACAGGTTTATAGATCTTTATACCCATTACTCTACTCCCTCAAAAATCGGAATGCGGTCTTCTGGGCGGATCTTGACGATCGCCTTTTTGTATGCCGACTTCTTAATTGCTAACCGGCGGCTGCGGCCTTTTCGCCCTACTTTTGCCGGAACATTGATTGTATTGACTCTCAGCACTTTCACATCAAATGCTTTTTCAACGGCATCTCTCACATCTGCGCGTGTAGCGGAAATTGGTACTTCAAATGCATATTGTTGGAGCTTGGATGATTGATAAGCCGTTTTTTCTGTGATCAGTGGTCTGATTAGGATGTCATACGGTGTGTTCATTTCGCCCTCTTGCTGGTTCCAAGATATTCTTCAATAACCTTAATCGCTGGTAAGTCAAATATCAATTGGTCGTAAGATAATAAATCTCGGATATTCAAATACTTAGCGAGTAAAATTTTCACGTCTGCCAGGTTTTCAGAGGAAAGAAATACGTTCATCTTGGATTCCTTTTCCGCAAGCACAACTAAAGCAGATTTTCCACCAGTCAATTTACCGACTGTTTTTGCCAGATCCCTGGTTTTAGGTTCTTTCATTTCAAAACCGTCAACCAGAATAACAGCATTTTCGGATGCGCGTACGGTAAGAGCTGATCGAACAGCAGCTCTGCGCATCTTTCGAGGCATTTTCTTTCTATAAGAACGGGGGTGGGGAGTATGAATTTTTCCGCCGCCAACCCATTGAGCAGATCTAATAGAACCTTGCCGTGCCCGCCCAGTGCCTTTCTGTCGCCAGGGTTTCCTCCCGCCGCCGGATACTTCACTACGCACTTTCGTTTCGTGCGTGCCCAATCTTGCATTGGCAGTCTGGCGAACAAAAGCTTGATGCATAAGATCGATGTTTACCGCGGCTTCAAATATTGAAGCGGGCAGCTCTATCTGTTTTACTTTCTTCCCTGCTATGTCAACCACGTCTACTTTCTTCATCTTTAGCTCCAAAAGCGCGGTAAATTACCCGCTGCTTCAATTTTACTTACTGCTTCCTCGCATCTTTAATCACAACCAGTCCGCCACGAGGACCAGGTACCGAACCATTGACACCGATTAGATTCTTTTCAACATCAATTAAAACAACTTCCACATTCTGCGAAGTTACACGTTCATTTCCCATTCTCCCAGGCATCTTCTTGCCTTTAAAAACACGACCTGGGGTTGTACCAGCAGCAATTGAGCCGGGGGCGCGCAATCGGTCTGACTGTCCGTGTGTTTTTGGGCCACCTCTGAAATGATATCTTTTCACAACACCCGCGAAACCCTTACCCTTGCTGGTTCCCACAACATCAACACGTTTCCCCACTTCAAATTGACTTACATCCACCTTGTCTCCAGCTTTAATCTCTGGAGCACTCGTGCGAAATTCCCTTAAATACCGCATCAAGGGAATTTTATTTTTTTCGAGATGACCTATCTGACCTTTAGTAAGTTTCTTTGCTTTTACTTCACCGAAACCTAATTGAACAGCGGAATATCCATCCTTCTTGATATCCCGCACTTGTGTAACATAACAAGGCCCAGCTTCGATGAGAGTTACCGGAAGTGCCGATCCATCCTCATTGAAAACCTGGGTCATGCCAAGCTTTTTGCCTATAAGCCCTTTAAACATCTCTTTTTTCTCCTAATGTATTTAATTGATGGAGACTGTCAGCATGGGCTCAGCCGCATCATCTCCGACTTTATAGTTAGTTTGCTGTCAGCAAAACTATCATATTGACTGTCCGCTGCAGCAACAAACTCTTATAAAGCCTCTCGGTTTTTAATCAAACCAGAAAATTTTACCACAATATTCTGGTTATTACCAACGATTGAATTTAAACTATCTAAATCTTGATTTCGATATCAACACCGGCTGGCAAATTTAAGCGCATTAACATATCGATCGTCTTAGAATCCGGGTCCATTACATCAATTAATCGATTATGCGTCCTGATCTCAAAATGTTCGTGTGAATCCTTATCAATGAATGTGGACCGTCGAACAGTGAATTTTTCTAATTTTGTCGGCAAAGGTACCGGTCCAACAACTTTCGCACCACTGCGTTCAGCGGTTTCTACGATCCGTTTTGCGGATTGATCCAGCACACGATGATCATAGGCTTTCAACCTTATACGTATCTTTTGTTTTGCCATATTTTCTTTCTACTCAATAAGCTCAGTGATTCTACCAGCGCCAACGGTAAGGCCGCCTTCGCGGA
>CAZBCD010000269.1:0-3112 GCA_964490205.1 uncultured Pelolinea sp.
CTCCTGTGGTATTCTTAAATAATCACGGTTGCACTTGAGACTTGAATCCAGCAAGTAAATAATCTTGCGAAAAAATGATAATGAATTACTTTATATACGTATCGTGAGGGTAAAAATGGACCGGATCGAAAAGAAACAAAAATTCGTGATTAAGCAAATCAAAGATTTTGATGCTCAACAATGCTATCATGTATGGCATCCCGCTACAGATATGTTTGAAACAAAGGATGATTTCATTGTAAAGTTGGAAATTGGCGGTATGGAAAATACGGGCTTTACAATAAATTTCTATAAGGATGTTTTATCCATAAATGGATACCGAGCAGGGGAAAACAAAGAAGGCTCTTACCACAGGATGGAAATCCCATTTGGCGATTTTTATAACTCGGTCAAAATACCTGCCGAAATTATGATGAATTCCATAGAAGCTTTTTATAATAATGGTTTTCTTACCATCATCCTTCCAAAAACAAAATCAGTTCACGTGGAGATATCCGAGGATTAAAGAAAAAACACATGCCAGCAAAAAAATGGGATATTGATATTCAAGAAATAATGCAGTGGATGATCATGGGAGAACAGGAGTTTGCCCAGATGGTGATTGATTTTGAACTTGAGGAAAACGATAAGCAGGATGCGCTGTCGGATAATAACAATTCTTCCAATAATTCAAAATTAAAAGATACGGAAATTCCAAATGTTTTACCTATCCTGCCCCTACGCGGACTGGTTGTTTTTCCGCAAACAGCAGTCCCTTTGAATATTGGGCAGCCCCGATCTATTAAATTAGTTGATGAAGCTGCGACAAGCCATAGGTGGATTGGCTTGGTGACATCACGAAAGTCCGATCTTGAAAGGCCAAATTCAGCCGATCTTTACCAGTATGGGACTGCAGCGATCATACACAGATTATTTCGGGCTCCAGATGGGACGATCCGTTTATTAGTCCAAGGAGTCTCACGATTTAAGATTAAAAAATTTATCAGTGACGAACCTTATATCACAGCAGAAGTCCTCGCCCAAAAGGAGAAACAAGAAACTGGATTAGAGGTTGAGGCACTTACCCGTAATGTTAGAGACCAATTTATTCATATTTCAGAATTAATACTTTCAATTCCAAGAGAATTGGTGGCAACGATCGACAGTTTACAGGATCCGCTTCAAACTGTCTACAACATTGCTAATCTTCAAAAAATAGAAATTGAAACCGCACAAAATCTACTGGAGCTTGATTCGGTGATTGATAAATTACATCTCTTGGTTTCGCTATTAGCAAAAGAAACGGAAGTTTTAGATCTTGGTAAGAAAATACAAAATGAGGCACGTGAGGAAATTGATAAAGTTCAGCGAGAGTATTTTCTTAGAGAGCAATTAAAAGCAATACAAAAAGAACTTGGCGAGGAAAATGCCCAATCTGCTGAGATAAACGAATTCAAAGACCGTATAGAAAAATCGCGTATGCCTCCAGAACCTCTTAAGCAGGCGAAAAGAGAATTAGAACGGTTGGAGAGGCTGCCAACAGCGGCAGCGGAATATGGCGTTATTCGCACATATTTGGACTGGCTAGTTTCGCTTCCCTGGACATCAACAGCAGAAGATAATTTGGATATTAATAATGCACGCCTAGTCCTCGATAGAGACCATTATGGGTTAGATGAGGTAAAGGATAGAATTATTGAATTCTTAGCTGTTCGTAGATTAAAATTAGAACGGGCGGGGGAAGTTACTGAGTCTACAGATGAGATTCGAAAAATCAGAGAAGGTGTGATTCTCTGCTTTGTCGGCCCTCCCGGAGTTGGAAAAACATCTTTAGGGCAGTCCATAGCGAAAGCTTTGAATCGCAAATTCATACGCACATCTTTAGGCGGAATCAGGGATGAAGCAGAGGTAAGAGGGCACAGGCGCACATATATTGGCGCTATGCCAGGACGTATACTCCAATCGTTAAGGCGTGTGGATTCAAATAATCCGGTTTTTATGCTCGATGAGATTGATAAGTTGGGTAATGATTACCGTGGTGATCCTTCCTCCGCATTGTTGGAAGTTCTGGATCCGGAGCAAAATTCTGAATTTAGAGATAATTACCTGGAAGTTGCCTACGATCTTTCTCAAATTATGTTCATAACAACAGCGAATACACTTGATTCAATACCGATTCCTCTTCTTGATAGGATGGAAGTAATTCAAATTTCCGGATACACAGAAAGGGAAAAAGTACATATTGCCCAGGGCTTTTTAGTTCCCAGGCAATTAAAAGAAAATGGTTTACGCGGAAAAGAACTCAAATTTAAAGATGAAGCAATTGTAGAAATTATTCGGTCATTCACACGTGAATCTGGAGTTAGGAATTTAGAAAGAAATATTGGCGCTATTTGTCGAAAAGTTGTTACATTACGCGAGAAATCTAAAAAACGGATCAGAGTTATATCCAAAAAATATATAAATGAACTACTGGGACGGCAAAAATATAAACCTTTCGAAGAAATTGTAAAAAGAACATCTGTCCCAGGTGTAGCTACTGGTTTAGCCTGGACACCTGTTGGTGGGCAAATACTATTTATTGAAGCTACATCCATGCCAGGAAGCAATGTGTTTAAAATCACGGGGTCAGTAGGGGAAGTGATGAAAGAATCAGCAGAAGCCGCTCTTTCATATTTAAAATCACATGCGGTTGAATTTAATATTCCTGAGGAAAGATTCAAGAATATTGATTTTCACTTGCATATACCCGCCGGTGCACAGCCCAAAGATGGTCCATCCGCTGGAATTACTATTGTTTCTGCACTCGCATCACTTCTATCTGATAAACCTATCCACCCTGAAATTGGTATGACTGGTGAAATTTCCCTAAGGGGAAAGATCCTACCAGTCGGCGGAATCAAGGAAAAAATGCTTGCGGCTCATCGGGCAGGTTTAAAAAATGTTTTTCTTCCAAATGACAATGTCGGGGATTTAGATGATTTACCTGACGAGATAAGGGACAATATTGATTTCATAGGCGTTGATACTATAGGTGAAGTGATCAATAAAGTTATGTAACTGTTTAAACAGACCTATAATTGTAATACGTCATACCCTGCGGGACATATTTTAATCTAAGTTAGTAGAGTCC
>CAZBCD010000270.1:0-3100 GCA_964490205.1 uncultured Pelolinea sp.
TCGATCGTGCCTTTCCTATTCTGCATGAAATCATATTATCATGCTCACGCTTCCCTGCCATGTGTACGTAATCACCATTCTGGTGTAAAAACCCATGACACCAGTCATGGATCACCTTTCAATCCTGCATGGTTTTTATGATAAAAAAAGTGACCGGATGCACTTCCACAGTTGCTCATAAACCGATAAACTGAAAGTATGATAAGGACCAAGAAGTATTTCAAAAACTTGCTCACACCTCAATTCATTAAATTTCTCATTGTTGGGGCATCCGGGACTCTATTAGATTATCTGATCTTAATCCTGCTTAAAAGCTTTTATTGGCAAACACTGGTCGCTAACACCCTGTCATTTTCAGCAGGATTGATCAATAACTACTACTGGAATAACCGTTGGGCCTTCAATGAAAGTATTCGGAAACCCTCCCTGGAACAATTCTCCAAATTCACGGTCATCAGTTTGGTTGGGTTGGGCTTTAACACAGCAATCGTCCTTTTATTAGAAATCCCTATGGGGATGATTTTGGGAATACCTGAAGCGGGTTATATTCCAGCCAAAGCATGCGCGACAGCAGTGGTCCTTTTTTGGAATTATCTGGCTAACCGCCATTGGACATTCAATCCATCCAAGAAAAATCTCATCATCGAAGGAGAATAGAATGAAAAAAGAAAACGCATCCTCTCAAACAAGATCGCATCCCAGGTTGGACAAAAAGATCTTCTGGCATATTACTCCTGCCTGGCTGATCATTTGTTTTTTGATGGGGGTTTCCTTGCTGCTGCACTTGATAAACATCGGCATAATCGGTGATGGCAATCTCTACTACACCGCTGCGGTTAAAAGCATGCTCCAATCATGGGATAATTTTTTCTTCGCTGCCGCAGAACCCGGCGGATCAGTTACTGTTGATAAACCTCCGCTTGGATTATGGATTGAAGCACTATCCGCGTACATTTTCGGTGTGAATGGTGTCGCTGTATCTTTACCAAATATCCTCAGCGGCGTTTTATCCATCCCGGTGCTTTTTCATTTGGTCAAGAAATATTTCGGTTCTCTGGCAGGTATTACCAGCGGGATCGTTTACATCGCTACGCCAATCGTTCTCGCTGCCGACCGCAACAACACCATCGACGGTATGCTGGTTTTCACCCTTCTGCTAGCCGCCTGGGCATTCATTAAAGCAGCGGATACAGGGAAATTATGGTATCTAATTATCGGATCGGTACTTGTCGGGCTTGGTTTTAATATCAAAATGCTGCAGGCGTTTTTAGTACTGCCGGCATTCTTGCTGCTATTTTTGCTCGGAACGAAGATCGGTTGGGGTAAGAGGATCCTGTATATCAGCATCGCGCTGCTAGTGATCCTGTCTGTGTCGCTGTCATGGGCTTTGATCGTTGATCTCACACCTTCTGAAGAACGCCCCTATGTGGGCAGCAGTGAAGATAATTCTGTCATGGAACTGATCTTTGGACACAACGGGCTGGCACGATTGTTTGGAAAGAAACGGAATGGTTATCCCACGCAGAACACAGCTGGCCCCGGGCAGGCTCCTGGTAATTTTCCTCAGAATAGAATGCCGCCGCAAAATCCTCCAGGCCCAAATAGAGGGCAACCGCCAGTAAACCAGCCGCCCCGCAGCACTCAACCTCCTCAGCCGCCCGGCGGAAATGCCTTCAGCAAAGAAACAGGTTCACCGGGAATATTCCGTTTATTCCAGGCACCATTAGCCAAAGAGATGAGCTGGCTGCTTCCTTTCGCGCTCTTCGGTATGGTGATGCTCGCGTTCTCCGTGCCAATGTCGCTTAAAAATATGTCATCAACCCATAAAGGCGTCATTCTATGGGGGGGATGGATGCTGACCTGCCTGGTTTTCTTCAGCATGGCTGATTTTTTCCACGCGTATTATATGATCATGCTTGCTCCGCCGCTGTCTGTGCTGGTTGGCGCCGGTTTGGCCTGGTTTACGGACCTGGGAAGTGGTTTTCAGTGGAAAAAAGGCGCGCTGGTGTTCGCGCTGCTGCTTACGCTTACCTTCCAGATCTACCTCGCGTTTGAATTCATCACCTTTACTCCTCTATTTTTCCTGCCAATCGGGATATTCATCATCTGCACGGCAGTGCTGCTGTTTACGAAAAAACCGCAAACCGCACAACTATTATCTGCTCTTTTGTTCATATCTGTGCTGCTCATCCCGCTGTGGTGGACGGTACAAACTGTATTGATCGACAATCCCCACACAGGGCTGCCCTCCGCTTACACGGGAGAAAGCGGCGGGCTGGGGCGGCCGCCAATAGAAAATAGAGATAATCCCCGCCAGGAAGCCCTGCATGATTTCCTGATGGCGAATACTGATGATATTGAATACCTGGTTGCTGTTCCAAACGCCAAAACAGGCGCCACTTTCGTCCTCGCGACCGGCCGCCCGGTGTTGTATATGGGAGGGTTCACCGGGAGTGATCCGGTCATTGACGCGGATGGTCTGCGGGAAATGGTTGAAGCAGGCGATCTGCGCTATATCTTTTATCAGAATATAGAGCAGGAGAAAGACCAAATGGTCAGAGAATGGCTGCGCTCATCCTGCCAGATCGTTGAAGAATTCAGCGTCCCACCTCAAACCAACCAGGACCAACGCGGACCGCAAAACCAGAACGCGCCCGTCTTATTTGAATGTGATTAAAGGAATGTTGGCCGCTATGCCCACATAATAAGACCGCTCAATTGACAGGGGGTACAGCGCGTGCAAAAATTTCTGTCTGCCCGCCCCCATCGTCTAGCGGTCCAGGACATAGCCCTCTCAAGGCTAAAACAGGGGTTCGATTCCCCTTGGGGGTACCTAGTGAGATACAGCTCGAACTCTTTCCATCCTTGTATTGTGACACAAGGGTGAACAGATAGGAAAATGGCGAGTGCAATTCAATATGAATAATCTCGCCTGCTGTATTTACCATAACCTGCTTGATGAGAACCTGCAAGATTGCGGTTCTCTCTTTTTCTTTAAGGCGCTCAAAGAGGACGGCTATTTTTGTCAATAATGCAAGAGCCACCTCCAGATCATCTAAATACTTGCTGGCGTCAAACTCTAATTCTTTGACCGTCATTT
>CAZBCD010000271.1:0-3100 GCA_964490205.1 uncultured Pelolinea sp.
TAACAGATCTTGACGGATTGCTACAGGAATTTGAAAAGATAATTGATGCGAATCGTGAAGAGACATTATTTTCATCGAGTGGGAAAAAATTACTGGATGCGGATGACGAAGCGCTACTTAATTTCCTAAAACCAATTGGAGGTGCAGGTCCTAGAATGATCCAGCGATTCAAGATTTATCATGATGTAAAAGCGGGTGATTTCGTTGATGAAATCATTGAACTACTAGACAAAGGAGAAACGGTAATCCTTGATCTCGGAAATGCGGATGAGGAGGTGATGCAGTATTTTTCGGAAGAACTTTCTGCAGCCGTCCTTTATCATCAGGTGGAAAAATTCACGAGCAATGATTTGGGAGATCACTTTATACAATTGTATTTTGAAGAGGCGCACAATTTATTCCCAACGCGTGATCAAGATATCGTGGATATCTACCGGAAATTGGCTAAGGAGGGTGCCAAATATCATATTGGAATGGTTTACTCGACCCAGTCAGTGACGACTATCAATCGAGACCTTCTTGCCCAAACAGAAAATTTCTTCATCGCACACATGTCTTCTCAGGATGAGGTCAACGCGCTGGCCAAAATGAATGTCGCATATGAAAGCATGAAAGATGATATTCTGCGTGCGAAAACGCCTGGATATGTGCGAATGCTGACTCGCTCCCACCGCTTTGTAGTACCAGTCCAAGCAATGTTATTTGATCCGCATAAACGTTTAATGACAAAGGGAAAATAATTATGCCATATCCGATTGGTATTCGTCTTTCTGGAGAAAAGGCCAGCAAGTTGGGGCATCTGGATGTGATCAAATCTCCTCTTGTTCAAAAATTAATTAAAGATTATGAAAAACCTCCCATGGATGAGATGGATGATGTCCAATGGCAACAGCTTCCTGAAGCAGGAAAGCCGCTGGATGTGATCTTCGCAATTGATGGCTCCATGCAGGTGGTGCACGATGAAATTCCACCGTTTGCTGAACTGGCATTTATAAAAACTGCTCTTCTGAGAATGGATGAGGTTGAACTGGCTAAAATTGATAAAAATACCCCCCATCCCTTTCAATTGAGGGACTTGATGGCTGATTCAGCCATGTACCATGCAACTGTATTTCCCCTTAGACATTTAAAATCAAAGACTGCGACGCTGTATAACGCTGTGCGAACCTCTATTTTTGAGTCTTTAAAAGATCCCATGCTTAATGGTGAACCTTTGGAAACGCTCAAATGGATTGCTTACGAAAAATGGACGGGGGATACCAGTAAAAAAATTCCCGGTTTCCAGTGCCCGCACTGTGGATTTAAGAAAGCAACGCTTGAATATAATAGCGAGACCGGTTCCTGTTCCGCATGCGGTAAGGAACTGCTGATTTCAGATATGCTTGGATTCCATCTGGAAATGGTTGAGGATGCGGCGCGTGACAGTGTTGCAATTGCGTATATGTCCATTCACGAGACACTCTTGTTGTTTACTGGTATCAGACTTTTTTGGGAAGGCAACAAAGAGGTCCTGAAGCGCTGCTTGTTCATCAAAGATGGGCCCCTGCAAATTAGAGCACAATATTCGAAGTTAGTTGCTCCAATCCGGCGTTTCTTTCAACATGCGGCTGCTCAAGGGTATGAAATCTGTGTGCTAGGACAGGAAAAGACCGGTTATTTCAAAGATCACCTAGATTTGATTACTCGTAATGATGAAACTGACAAATTCTTTATACCCGATCATGATTATATCTGCGAAAAAATACAATTCCGTCCAACCACTGGAGCGCCTTACGGCAAGGATACAAATTATGGTGCTAAAGTATTTTTGCTAATTAATCATCGTTACAAGCTGGTATTAAATATACCCATCTTGGATGAAATGCAGTTATTCGTCCACCGACCCTCCTCCGATTCATTGATAGGTTTCAATCGGATTCTTGCGACGTTACCAAAAATCCTCAGCAGCCGTTATGAAAACGCTCTATTGCCAGTAGAACTGGCCAACTCCATCGCATCGCTTTCCACCTATCCTTCTGCCCAGATCTTAAAAATCTTTGCTGAAAGAAAAGTTCAATAACACATGAAATCGCCAAAAGATCCAAACGCCGGACATCGGGAAAGAATAAGAAAGAAATACTTGAAACATGGGATTGATGTGTTTCAAGACTATGAAATTCTTGAATTATTGCTGGGTTTTTCTATTTCTCAAAAAGATATGAAACCAATTGCAAAAGCATTAATAACGAAGTTTAAGAATCTCCAGGGTGTACTGGATGCTACAAAAGAAGAACTTCTTGAGATAAAAGGAATAGGTGAAATCGCAGCAACTGGTTTGAAAATCACCAAAGATTGTGCAACTAAATACTTACAGCAGGTAAGTGAAAATGATTTTTCACCTGAAAATATAACCAATTTAATCAACTACTGTAAGTTGAAAATAGGGAATCTAAAAGATGAAGAGATTAGAATGTTTAGTCTTAATTCAAATTTTAAAATAATTGGAGAAGACAAACTGGCGGAAGGCACGATTGATCAGGCAGCAGTCTATCCTAGAAAAGTGGTTGAGGTTGCATTAAAGAATAAAGCTGCATCCCTTATCTTTTGTCACAATCATCCCGATGGTAATGTAGAACCATCTGAGTATGATAAAACGATGACAAAAGCTCTTCAGCTCGCAGCGAAAACCGTTAACATCCAAATATTTGATCACCTCATCGTCAGCGCTCAACATTATTTCAGCTTTAGAGAGCATCAGCTGTTATGAAACAAGTAAAGATGATTCATGAATCAATAGAGAATAACTATATAACACTGAACAAAGAACAACGAGACGCGATTTCTACTATCGAAGGACCACTCTTAATCATTGCTGGGCCAGGCTCAGGAAAAACCTTTGTATTGGTGCTAAGAGCATTGAACATACTCCTCCAGAAAAAATGTGAGCCCAATGAATTGCTACTTTGTACGTTCACAGAGAAAGCTGCATTTGAACTACGGGACCGAATCTGGCAGGCAGCCAGAAAAATTGAGTGTCCTTTGGACCTTTCCCAACTTCAGGTAGGGACTGTAATACGTCATACCCTGCGGGACATATTTTTATCTAAGTTAGTAGAGTCCG
>CAZBCD010000272.1:0-3098 GCA_964490205.1 uncultured Pelolinea sp.
TCTTCTGGTACACATCAACTTTACAATCATAGTGATGAGCAATTAATCTACATAGACATACGCACTAAGGCCAATATTGATGTATGTGAATATCCTGATTCAGGGAAAATTAACATTCTACCGGCATTGGATATATTTGAGGAAGGATCGAAGGTATCCTATTATTCTGGAGAGGAAGGTGTTAAGAATAAGTGGCCAGAAGAACTGTTAAAAAAGGAATAAATCGTTAACAATCAAATGCAGCGGACGGGAAACCCGCTGATGATTTGACCCATTATGTGAGGATACTAAGCTATGGCTCTTCTAGAAGATGTAATTCTTACAGACTCAATAGAAATTGAAACTACCCCGGAAAAGATTTTTGACTTTTTGACCAGCATTGTCGATGACCAAAGCTATAGGGCCTGGCATGAAGCTGACCACCTTAGCTTTAGATTTCTAGAAGGACAAAATTGGGCTGAAGGGTCTGTGATCTATGCGGAAGAATACATCCACGGGAAGCTGCATAAACTAAAATTCAAAATCACAAAGGTATTACCAAATAAAAAAATCGAATATATTCCGGTGTCTCCTTTCCTCAGAAGATATTTTCCAAAGAATGAATTTATTATTGAACCAAAGGAAGAATCTTGCCTATTCATTGCATCAGGGACCTATCGTTTAGGGTGGATTGCCAAAACCTTTTTCAAGAAAGCTGTAGAGGATGGCTTGAACAGTGTCAAAAAACACATGAAAGAAGAAGGTGAAAACTTGAAAAGAATACTGGAAAAAGAATAAGAAAGAGGTATGCTCATTTCACACAACTTTTCGCTGGAGAATGATTACACGAGGACTGACGCTATCGATACATTTCACTTCAACCATTATGGGGTAATAGAGGTTGGAGAAATAGACTAATGGCAAAGCTAGGTACAAAAAAAAAGCCGGTGAGATTTAGGGTGCAAACAGAAGAACGACTCGGGGAGATCGCAAGCATCTGCGAACAAAATGGATGGAAATTCGTCGGAGAATTCGGACCTGGAGAACCAGAGGACATAAGTGAGGTTGAGTATTTGCTAAACCCGAGAGATTTCACTTCTCAACCACGGATGGGGCATTCGAACCGCATGACTGCAGTAAGAGACCAACCAAAGATCGGAAGAACTGCTCCGTGTCCTTGCGGGAGCGGATTGAAATATAAAAAGTGCTGTATGAGTTGAGTCTCACTTGGAAAATGATGCTTCTCAAAACCTGTACGTCTCCAACCTATTTGGAGAATTGAAAGCCATGTGGTGTTCTCAATATATCTGAATTTAAGGAACCGATAATTATGACATCAAGAGCTTCACTAACTACTGAAGTCATCTCCCAAGCTGAATCCTATGATGGAATCCGAGCCGGAATTATCCCTTTAAAAGACCTTTTGAAAGGCCCTTCATATCAAACAGAAGGTCCGAGAAGCCCGACCCGGTTGGACGATCTTCCAAGTGATAATTGGCCAACGGAGGCCCAAACAGTGCTGGTATTGAGTTTGAATCATCCAGAAAACGATCCTGGTTTGGACTATTGGGAAGGAGGCGATACTCGGGGCAATAGGCGTCTTAAGGAAATATCAGAATTGCTGAAACAGTGGCTCTGGGAAAAATACCATTTAGCTGCTCAACCTCTATCATATCATGTGGAAAAGGGTGGATTATTTCTGAAGGACGCCGCTGTTCTATCTGGAATTGGTATCATCGGTCGAAATAATCTCTTATTAGATCCGGAGTGGGGACCAAGAATCAGGCTTCGTTCTATTCTGCTGGAGGGAGATTTCCAAAGGACAGAGGCACTTGAAGGATTTAGTCCATGTGAAAGCTGTCAAGTATTTTGCCAAAAAGCCTGTCCAAGGAAGGCTTTTCCTCAAGGAAAATATAGTAGGCCAAGCTGCCTTAAGCAGATGAATGCTGACTTGGAAAATAAAGTTCCCGATGGAGAAAGCGGAGAAAATGGGAAAGGCAATTCGGGGATTAAATATTGCCGTGCTTGTGAATTGTCTTGCCCGGTAGGAGCTTGAAAGTTTAGTTTGATCCATTATTACCGCTATCAATTGTTTAAATGAATTAAGAGCAGGCAATAACAGAATCTCATGTCACTGGATTTTCAATAACTCAGCTTTTTTGAAGTTGTAATTACTTTAACAGATCACTACTCAAGACGGATTACATGTTATTGCTAGTTAGCTAAATCCTGTAATTATAATGGTTTTTGAATATGTTATCCCGCCTAATTATCATATTCCTGATAATCATATTGTCTACTTTGATTTCAGAACACGTATACGCAGATAACGATATGAATAAAAAAGCCGAGTCAAATCAGGTTATCACGCCTGTAAAGTCAGGAGATAAATACAAGAATTGGATTTCTACACAGAAAATTGCTGACGGGAGCTACTTGTCAGCAACATGGGATTGGATAAAGGGAGGAGAAAGGACTACACCGAATGGTGATATTCCCGTTGTCTCATTGAACAAGAATTCATTTTCAGAAAAGGTTCATGAAGGTCTTTCTTTCTGGTGGTTGGGCCATTCCAGTGTACTTCTTGAAATTTCAGGATGCAGGGTTTTGATTGATCCTGTATTTTCAAAATATGCATCTCCGATACCTTTATTTGTTAAGCGATTCAGTAAATCACCTATAAACCCACAAAACTTGCCTAAAGTTGATATTGTTCTGATTACCCATGATCATTATGATCATCTGGATAAAAATGCTGTAAAAATGTTGTCAAGACGTGGGTGTTATTTCCTTGTACCACAAGGGGTAGGCGATCAACTCAGGGACTGGGGGATACCCAAGAAAACAATAGAAGAGTTAACGTGGTGGCAACAAACAAGATATAATAACTTATCGTTAACATGTCTACCTGCCAGACACTTTTCAGGAAGGGGGCTTTTTGATAGTGATAAAACCCTGTGGGCAGGTTGGGTCATCCAAAGCAACTCTAAAGGTGTGTACATCAGTGGAGACACTGGATATGCTGACCATTTCAAGGCAATAGGAGAGGCTTATGGACCATTTGATTTAACCATAATTAAAGTTGGAGCATATGATGAGAAATGGCCGGAAATTCATAT
>CAZBCD010000273.1:0-3097 GCA_964490205.1 uncultured Pelolinea sp.
GTCAGATTCGCTGCGCGAAACTGCCTCCTCACTACCGCCGTCGGTAGTCGGGCTCTTTGAGCCCGACGCTTTGCGCACCTGACATTTTCCGCACCTTTTGTCAGCCGCGCTAATGCAAGCAAAGTTTATAAGGTAATTTGAGGAATTGCTTGCATATAGAAGAGGAATCAATAATTGTTTCCATGGTGGTCTTTTTCTCTCCAACGGGTTTCCTGGTTATCTCTTTTTCATCTTAATTCTTTGGATGGCACACTTGCCTTCACCCGTCAAGGGTTTTCAATGTTTCACACTCACTTTGTTCGCCCTTGACTGGCTTCGGCTCGTGTGCGCAAGAAACAGGTAATGGAGCAATAAGCTCCAATAAAGAAATTAGAAAGGAGGTGAAAAAAAATGAATTATCAGAAAATCATCCTGAAAGGCAAGATAATTACTGAACCAGAGGTTTTTATATCAAAAGATGATGTTATGGAAGATTATACGAATTTCAAAGTATCTGTAATTGATATTTTAGATAATAAGAATATTTTTCCTATCTCTGTGTTCGGTCCAGAAGCAGGTATGTATGATGACGAAATCGCTAAAGGGCGTCAGGTGCTTATTGAAGGAAGAGTTGATGTTGATCAGTCAGGAAAGTTCAATGTTCTTGCTGACTGGCTTGTTTTTAATCCTTTAAGAAAAACTACTGCCAGGAAATCTGAATAAGAGTTGTGCATGCAGGGGTTTTTATGAATCCCTGCATCGCGTTTTCATTCATCTCTGAGTGTGCATTTGGAAATAGGATTATTTCATTAACAATTTTCCGGTATTTGTCTTGTCATAAAGACATTCGTTTACTGGAATTTCCGTGTAAGTTTTTATTATCAAGATTATTTCCTTAATTGGACAGTTTTCAATGCAATCTATTCCATCCCATCCTATAAACGGACAAGTTACTGGTTTACCTTTTTTTAATGATAATCGGATTACCTCAAGTATAGAAAGCTTACGCCACCAATCTTGCTCAAGAGTCCATTTATCCGATATTAATTGCTGTTCTATTGTATGTAAATAACCAGTGTTTACTGCAACACGATGTTTTTCTTCATTTTCAATCCAAAATGTGAGCAAGCTGAATAGACTGTGAAATGTGTTAACAGGATGTATCGCTTTAGAATACTTTAGTTGATATTGAATAGGAGTCCCTTTATAAGTAGCGCTAAATAAAAGTAAAAGTGCAATTGAATGTATACGTTCCAATGGTTTCAAGGAGATGTCTGGAATATCGTCAAGTGCTAATTCGATTAATAAATCTGTCTGCCCCCATATTTTATCAATTCGTTTTGCTGCTTCTTTCCTAAAAGCCTCATTGGCTAATGGTTTCCCCGCGTATTGTACCAATTGGACGATCAATTCAACGGTGTCTGATGGTACTATCTCGAATTTTGATTTATTTCCTTCTTTCGAGGCTTTAGATTTCTTAAGCTTGGCATTGCTCATTACGAGTCTTAATAAATTTTTTCGAATAATTGGGTTATCAATGGAGCTATAGGCAGTCCAAGCTTTTGCTATTTTGGTAGACGGGTTCTCATAAAGGAGTTTAAAATGACTCTCATTTGATAACAACTCTGTCATTCCTCTGATTAATTCAAATTTCCTCTTATGAATATCATTCGTTTCAGGTATAAATTTAAGTGGCCATCCGAGCGTATTTCCCTCAGGTAAAAAGTCTATTGCAGCTATCTCTGTTGCAGGTACCAGCTTCCAAAATATTTGGTCATAGACATTTTCTATTTGTTTTATTCGTTCTATAATTTTAGATGTTTTGTCTGTTCCACTCTGCGTTGCTTGTAATGTACCCAAATTGGAGCCTTCTATATGTATCTTATTGTTCTTTATGATCTCCAGTAAGGAATAAATTAGCGAGTGACTAATACCTGCCAGGAAGCGTATGAAGATAAAATCACCGCCAAAAATTGAAAATATCCTGTGAGTAACCTCATGGTACCAGACTTCTTCATTAGTGTTCTTAAAGAAAATGCTATCAACGACTGGGTTGTACCAACCAGTAGGTTCGAAATCGCCTTTGCTATTAATTGTTGGAAAAAGAAATATTCCATTGGAAAATAGAGGATGATTGTATCCCCAATCATTTATGCTCATCATTCATACTTATATATAATATTGGTTTTATATTCGAGCCAAGTTGTAAATGATTGAAGAACAATTTTATTTTCTTTGCGTTTGTCAAGAGGAATAGCTGAATTATTAAGTAGTTGACGTATTCTTTCAATCAATTCACTCTCTTCGATTTTGCTTATATCAGGGAAATTATATGCGCCATCGGCAAAAGGGAAATTAATGCCTGGTCTATTTTCCTCTTGTGAAACTTCCTCAGATGTATCAAAATCCTCTAAACCAGCACAGCCCGCGGCAAGTAAAAAATAAACTAGACGGGCTTTTTCCATAAGACCTAAGGCTTCAGCCATGGCGAGTACTTTATCACGCGATGGGGGATCGGATGCTGCTCGCTCAATTTTGCTGATATAGCTGTGATCTAAACCTGTTCGACTGGCTAATTCTTTTTGGGTTAATCTCGCACGTTTTCGGGCTTCTTTTAAAACAGTTGCAAAATTCTTCATCACGAACCTTCCTTTGTTATGTGAATATTATACCCTACACTTGACAAACATTCAAATATTGAATAAAATAACTATAGGTTGAATATTATTCAATTTTAAAATCACTTCAATAAAGTTCAAAAAGGATAATCATGAATACTTACGCAAGAGCTGGAAACACAAATAACATCGAGCTCTCCATTCAATATATCAATGATATCTCCGTCTATGCAAAACGAGTGACAGTTTGTACCTTGCATACTGCGGGGGTGCTAAATTCCTCAATAAAAAAGACTCCATATGCCAAATTGATGAAATCGGATAACGGGAATGTTATTGAGAAATCTTATCTTGACAGAATTGCGAATCAAGTGGAACGGTTTGGCGAAAAACTGGATGAAGCAATCGCTCGGGAAAATGCTTGGATCAGAACAAAAGATAGCCTCTCGCAAATAAAAGGAGTGAGAAATTTATTGAAAGACTGGAAGCCGCTTGCCTTG
>CAZBCD010000274.1:0-3076 GCA_964490205.1 uncultured Pelolinea sp.
GAGACCACACTATTTACATTGCTAAGTGGTACTAAAAATGGGGTGCACCTCATTTCGAAAGCGGAAATCTACTTATTTTTATCATGGATTGATCAATCTAAATAATTATACACTCTGAATATAAACATTCGTTTAAAAAAACAAATATTTGCCAACTGTCTCATTCTGTCACATTTTGTCAAATTGATCAGCAGTCGCGGTTGTAATACCCCTTGAAATAGTCTTTCAGGACCTGGCCTGTATAGGATGTCTTTACTTCACATACCTCTTCAGGTGTACCAGATGCTACCAACTTCCCGCCGCGGTCACCTCCCTCAGGGCCCAGATCAATGATATAGTCAGCTGTTTTGATGATATCGAGGTTGTGCTCAATGATGAGTACAGAATTGCCGCTGTCAACCAACCGCTGGAGAACCTCAACCAGTTTATGCACATCCGCGGCATGCAGTCCCACTGAGGGCTCATCGAATACGTAAAGGGTCTTCCCAGTTGCCCGCCGGGACAGCTCTTTCGATAGTTTCACGCGCTGCGCTTCTCCGCCAGAAAGGGTGGTCGCGGATTGTCCAATGCGGATATACCCCAGCCCGACGTCAGCTAATGTTTGCAGCCGGCGGATGATACGCGGAATGTTGCTGAAGAAATCTAATCCGCTTTCCACAGTCATATCAAGAATATCTGCGATTGATTTGCTCTTGAACTTCACTTGCAGCGTCTCGCGATTGAAACGTGCGCCGTGGCAAACATCGCATGGAACATACACGTCTGGCAGAAATTGCATTTCAATTTTCAACTGTCCATGCCCCTGGCACGCTTCACAGCGGCCTCCGTGCACATTGAAAGAAAACCGCCCCACGCGATATCCGCGCATCTTGCTTTCAGGTAGTTCCGCAAACAATTTCCTGACCTTATCCCACACACCAGTATAAGTCCCAGGGTTAGAGCGCGGTGTGCGCCCGATCGGGGATTGGTCAATGCTGATAACTTTATCAAGATACTCGGTTCCTATTATCTCTTTATGGTTGCCAGGGTTTGTGCGCGCGCGATTAAGTGTATGCGCGAGAGACTGGTAAAGGATATCCACCATCAGGGTGGATTTTCCTGATCCGCTAACTCCGGTGATGCATACCAGCTTGCCGAGGGGGATAGTTGCGTTAATATTCTTAAGGTTATGTGCCTGCGCACCGATTATTTCTAGATGCATCCCGTTTCCAATCCGCCTTTTTTCAGGCAGCGGGACGGTCTTACGGCGAGCTAGATACGCACCTGTCAATGAAGTGGGGTGGTTGATGATTGTATCAACAGTCCCTTCAGCCACTACCTCACCACCGTGTTCGCCCGCGCCGAGGCCGAGGTCCACAATCCAGTCTGCGGTTCGAATAGTTTCTTCATCATGCTCGACCACAATAACTGTGTTGCCCTGGTTGCGTAACTCTTCCAATGTCGCCAGCAATCGCGCGTTGTCTCTGGCGTGTAAACCAATCGAGGGTTCATCAAGGACGTATAGAACACCCATCAGCCGTGATCCGATCTGAGTGGCTAACCGGATACGCTGCGCTTCTCCGCTTGATAGAGTTGCCGCTGATCGTTTTAAAGTGAGATAATCCAATCCAACGTTGATCAGGAACTCTAACCGATCGCGAATCTCTTTAAGGACTTGATCTGCGATTGCCTGCTCTCGTTCATTTAAAAGAGAATCTGCCCTCATGAAAGATTCAACCCATGGCAGTGAGCGTTCCACTGGCCAGCCCGCAACTTCCATGATGTTCTTCCCATCAATAGTAACGGCTAGTGATTCCGCCCGCAGCCGGTCGCCGCGGCAGGTTGGGCATGGAGAATCATTCATGAATTCTGATATTTTTGAACGGATGTATTCAGAGTTAGTTTCTCGATAGCGCCGCATCAGGTTCGTAATGACGCCTTCCCAGCTCTTTTTAATTTGGGCCTGGTACGTTCTTCCTACCAGATCCATTTCGATTTCTTTTCCGCGGGATCCGTATAGGATGATATCTAATTTATCTTCTGGGATATTCTTAATTGGCATATCTAGACTGATGCGGAATGATTTGGCGGCAGCAGAAAGCAGCTGCCAGTAATATTTCTTATTTTCCCGGGCATCATTCCATTCCATAGCGCTAATCGCCCCATCATTGAGCGAGAGATTCTTATCTGGAATTAACAAGTCTGGATTGATCTCCTGCCTGAACCCCAGACCCTGGCATTTGGGACAGGCACCGTGAGGAGTATTGAATGAGAAATTGCGGGGTTCTATCTCCGGTAAATTGGAACCATGCTCCGGGCACGCAAGGTTTTCTGAGTAAAACATATTCTGAGGGGGCTCTGTGGACAAATTGCTCACAATGAGATACCCGTCACCGAATTTAAGGGAAATCTCTACTGAATCTGTCAGGCGTGTGATGAAAGATTGCTGTTCCTTTTCTTCCTGCGAGTTAGGAACAACGATTCGGTCGATAACCGCTTCAATATCATGTATCTTATATCTGTCTAGAGAAATCTCTTCATCCAGGCTGATTACTTCCCCGTCAACGCGTACACGCACAAAACCTGCTTTTCTGATTTCTTCAAAGACAGTCTGATAGGTGCCTTTTCTCCCACGAATGATTGGTGCCAGAACGAGCAATTTGCTGCCGGGTGGAAGGGCGGAAATGATGTCAACAATCTCCTGGGCGGACTGCTTTGCCACTTCCTTTCCGCAGATTGGGCAGTGGGGAATTCCAATGCGTGCATACAATAGCCGCAGGTAATCGTAAACCTCAGTAACAGTACCGACCGTCGATCTGGGATTCCGGGATGTGGCTTTTTGGTCAATAGATACCGCAGGTGATAATCCTTCAATATAATCTATATCAGGTTTGTTCATCTGACCGAGAAATTGGCGAGCGTAGGCAGAGAGTGATTCTACATAACGTCGCTGCCCCTCGGCAAAAATCGTGTCGAATGCCAACGAGCTCTTTCCGGATCCTGATATACCTGTAATGACCACCAACTTGTCACGCGGCAATTCAACCGTAATATTTTTCAAGTTATGAACGCGAGCCCCTACAACACGGATCTTATC
>CAZBCD010000275.1:0-3064 GCA_964490205.1 uncultured Pelolinea sp.
CGCAGCTTACCTCTCTTACGCTTTCAAAGTTGCACTTGCTAGTTGAATTCAAGTCGGAAAATTATAATTCTTGGATTCAAGAAAGGATTAAATACCATTCTAATTAGATTCTATATGTTGGGCTTTGATCTCTTATTACACGAGTACAGGTGTTTTCAGCTTCTATTGCTAATTGTTTTTCATCTACTCCCAGTAAAATACCATCACGGAATATTACTTTCCCATTGACCATAGTGAGCCATACAGGCCCGGTAACTCCTATTCTGGCAACGAGATGTGCTGGATTATGTAGAGCTCCGGATAATTCTAATTTCTCAGTATCTATCATAAAAAGATCCGCCCCTTTTTGGGGTTCTAATATTCCAATGTCTTTTCTCCCCATCATTTCAGCCCCTCCAACCGTAGCAATTTTCAACATTTCATAAGAAGAAGGAGATCCACCTCTATTCTTACTATGAAAAGCCTGCATAAGATAGGCCATACGTAGTGAATCGAGTAGGCTTGATCCATCATTTGTAGCTGAGCCGTCACACCCAAGACTCAAGCGCATCCCCGCTTTATCCATTGCTGGAATATCAATAATCGGGAATCCACCCAGTACAGCAGGCGCTGGACAATGGGAAAGCCCGGTTTTCGTTTTCGCCATCACGCTGTACTCCTCTGGGGTCAGTTCCCATCCGTGCGCAACCCATACATCCGGACCAACAAAGCCAATATCTTCACACCATTCTAGTGTTCGTTTACCCCAACGTTCAACCATCGCGGCATTTTCGCCTTCTCCAAGATGTGTGTGCAGAAAAACACCTTTATCTCGCGCAAGATTTAATGACTCAGTGAAAGTATCTTTGTAACAATTAATTGGTTGACAGGGAGATATTACAATCTGACGCATACTATATGGACCTGGATCATGATATGTATCTATTAGCCGTTCGCAATCCTGCAAGAATTCATCTGTAGACTCAACCATTTCATCCGGGACATTACTTCCCTCGTTTTTAGGTAATGTATTAGCTCCCCGACCGGCATGAAAACGTATTCCAAGTTGTGCAGCCGCATCCATCTGCTGATCAACCAGTTGTTTGCCTGCGGATCTAGGATAGCAATATTGATGATCAAAAACTGTTGTAGAACCATGTTTGAGTAAATCAGCCATTGCGACCAGAGAGGAGTAATAAATTACATCTGCGTCAACATATTTGAATATCTCATATATATCTTCAATCCAATCAAGAACCGACATATTGGAATAATCAATAGCAGGAAGATTCCTGATAAAAGTCTGAAAAAAATGGTGGTGGGTATTTATCAAGCCTGGATATACAAACTTACCACTCGCATCGATCACCTCTTCAGTCGTCTCCTGAATTGCCTTTCCGATATGAATAATCTTCGGACCTTCTATTAGAATATCGCTATCATAATAAACACTATCATTCGCATCGCAAGTTACTATTGAACTCGCGTTTTTTATTAGAATGCTCTTATTCATATGTACAACTCCTGCGTGTGTTCATTTTCCTAACAAATAAACGACCTCTTTGCTTCCGCCAGATAGTACCCCGCATTATCCGTGATCGACACTTCATCAAACCCCGCTCCTGACAGCATTTCCCGCATCGTGTCCTCCTTTGGGATCAGGTGGTCGCTCAGGTCAGGGATCTTACGGTGGATCGCATTGATCTCGTTACGGCTCGCTGTGTGACAGATGAACACTTTTCCGCCTGGTTTCAGTAAATTGCAGATATTCGCTAACGCCAGAAATTTTTCATGAAAGTGCGGGAAAGTAGAATAGCACACCACCGTGTCAAATACACAGCCGGCAAACCCCACCGTCTCGATTTCCGCGCATACATGCTCAACGCCCTCATTTCCGTTCTTTTTCTGCGCGATCTCCAGCATGCGGAAGGCAAAATCCACGCAGGCAACCCGTCCGCTGCCGTTCAACTTCGACTGTATATACGTCACGAACACTCCCGTTCCTGTTCCTACGTCCAGCACCCGTGCGTCTTCCGGGAATACCAGCCGCTCTATCAGATCCTGTAGTTTTGCAGGATCATTATTACGCACGGTCTCATCCCAATGGGATGCTTCGTTATTGAAGAACTGCCTGCTAATTTGTTTATTCATAAACAACTCGATTTTTCATGATAAGTATGCTTCACAGTTGTAAAATCAGGATACGGTGTGCCCGTTGCGCCGTTTTGGACAATCCTGCCAGTTTATAAGCCCATCGGTATCCAGCACTTAGTTTTTCCAGATCTGGATCCTGTGAGAAGTACCATTCTTCAATCAATTGGATCCCCGGCGCCCAGCACTCAATCTCCCGCGGATCATCCACTCCCCATCCGATCTTCGCACCGGTATGCTTGAGCGACGCGTGCCGATTGGCCACCCGTGCTGCCATGCGGCTGAATACATCCGCAGTCAAACGGCATCCCGGAAAAGCTTCATGTAGTTTCAGGAACAGTTCCTTTACATCGAACTCGTCCAGATACATCAGCAAACCTTCCAAGATCACCAGCACGGGCTTATTCCCTGATCTGACCTTTTCCACCCATGCCAGATCTGTCACCGAGGATGCGATCAGGTTATATCGGTTATTTGGGGTGTAAAATCGCTTGCGTAATTCAACGACAGGCGGCATATCCAGGTCATACCATTTCACACGCCCATTATCCACTCGCCAGAAGCGGTTATCCAGTCCACAGCCCAGGTGCAACACCACACCGTCTGGATGTCTCTGTAAGAAATTCCTCACTTCGGTGTCCATTTTTTTCGCCCACTGGCATACCAGGATAACAGTTTTATATGGAACTTGGAGCTTCTCGAAATTATATTCAATCGAGTCAAGGATTTCTTTTGCTTTCTGGTCAAAGAATAGAGGATTTTTTTTATTCGCTTTCGCGAATAACGGGATTAGAAGGGTTTCCTGCTCAGGTGTAAGAACAATTTTCTCTTTTTTTCTCACGATTTCTTCTCTTCTCAAATCAATAGTTTTTATTATATAGCTTGAATTCAACTAGTAAGTGCAACTTTGCAAGTGTTAGAGAGGTAAGCTGCG
>CAZBCD010000276.1:0-3031 GCA_964490205.1 uncultured Pelolinea sp.
CGAGAAACTATTAAAGTCTAATTGTGGATGGTACATAAAACGGGGGTCATGTCAATTACCTTCTGATTCGAAGTCAGTATGTATTGACGTCCAAAGTGTGCATTATACATATCTAGTACCGCCTATATTGCAGGCGGTTCATGCATCTATTTTTATTTAATCATGTGCTTAGCGGCCAGCAGTTCCGCGTTGAGAATTGATCCGTTGGCTGCCCCACGCAATGTATTATGGGAAACGGTCACCATCCGGTAATCGAAGATAGGGCAGGGGCGGATTCGGCCAATAGACACGGACATACCACCATTTACCAGCCGGTCCCTGCGCGGCTGCGGACGCTCATCCTCATGACGAACAATAAGTATTTGTTTGGGCATGCTGGGCAGGTCCGGCAATCCTTCTATTCCCTTAAATTTTTCCAGTGCAGAAATTATCTCTTCCAGAGATGCTCTTTTATCTAATTTGATCGAAAGGCACACAGTATGGCCTTCTGAAACGCTGACCCGGTTGGCTTGTGAACTAATAGTCATCTGGGCGGGGATGCGGTGGCTGCCTTTCATTCTTCCTAAAAGCAGTTGTGTTTCGGATTCAATTTTTTGTTCTTCGCCGCCAATAAAAGGGATCACATTATCCTCGATATCAAGAAAAGAAATTCCCGGATAGCCCGCGCCAGACACAGCCTGCAAGGACACCGCAAAAATCGCCTTAACCCCAAAGGTATCATGCAGTGGTTTAAGCGGAAGCGCGATGCCAGTCGTCGTGCAGTTTGGGCTGGTGACAAGTGTTCCTTTCCAGCCGCGGGTTTTCTTTTGTTCATCTAGCAGTGCGGTGTGATCATGGTTGATTTCTGGGATGATTACCGGTACATCTTCCTCATAGCGGAACGCGGATGCATTTGAGCATACTGTATATCCGGCTTCAGCAAATGTGGGCTCAATGGTACGCGCGGCAGATGCCGGCAATGCGGAAAAAACAATTTTTGCATCCAGGTTTGGCAGGGCAGGTTGAATGACCATTCTGGAAGTTTCCGTAGGCATCTCTCCATCCAAAAGCCATCGGCAGGCATCCTGATAGGTTTTTCCGCTGCTTTGTTCTGAACTGACGAGCGCGGAAATTCTAAACCATGGATGGTGAGCCAACTGCTGCACAAACCTCTGACCGACCATTCCAGTTGCGCCCAATATGGCTGCGGGTATCTTATTTTCGTGTTCCATTGATAATCACCTCTGTATGGATTTGTTGAACAGCCGCGTCGGCTTCTTCCCCAGCGATGACCATCGAAATGCTGTATTCTGAAGAGCCCTGCGCTATTGCAATTACATTGATCTCCTTTTTTCCTAATGCGCCAAATATCTTCGCGGAAACGCCCGGTGTGTACCGCATCCCGGAACTGATCGCAGTGATGATCACCACTTTGGAGAGCGCATTCACCGCGTCCACATCTCCGCGAGAGAACTCAAAAGCAAGCTCGTTTTTGAGAGATCGAATCACGTTGATTTCATCTTGGCTCGGGATCACGAAGCATATTGATTGTTCTGAGGAGGATTGTGAGATCATCAAGACACTCGTATCTTCTTTGGCTACAGCTGAAAAAGTGCGCGCTGCAACACCCGGCACTCCAAGCATACCTTTCCCCCGTACAGTGATCAGGCTGACATCTCGAATCGTCGTAACGCAAGTTACAAGACCTGTTTTTTCCTGGGCATCTTTGGATATGCAGGTGCCTGCACCGGAAGGGTTAAATGTATTTTTTACCCATAAAGGAATACCTTTTTCCATTAATGGGCGTATTGTTTTTGGATGAAGGACTTTCACACCGAAATATGCCATTTCGCTGACCTCATCAAAGGTAAGTTTACTGATCACTTTTGCATTCGCAACGACCGATGGATCTGCTGTCATCACGCCGTCCACATCCGTCCATGTCCACACTTCCTGCGCGTCTAAGCAGTCCCCGAGAACCGATGCAGTGTAATCGCTGCCTCCGCGCCCTAATGTTGTTGTGATGCCCTCTTCTGTCCCGCTGATAAAACCAGTGATGACTGGAACCACCTTATCATGTAGAAGTGGAACGACAAGAGCCTCTACTTTTTGGAGGGTTGGTTCTCTCAGCGGGCGTGCGTTTTGGAAATTAGCATCAGTAATGATAAGATCATCAGCGTCAATGGGCTGGTTCGGAACACCCTGTTCTAACAGCAGCGCGCTGATTTGGCGGACATTCATCCGTTCTCCCAGAGAAGTAATTGCATCCATCCCGCGCGGAGTCACTTCCCCCATAGTTTGGATGCTGACGCAGTAATTGCGCAGTATTTCCATAAATTTTTCGATGATTGTTTTTACTTTCTTTCGAGATTGTGTTGAATAGGGAAGATGATCAATATTTTCTATATGGCGCTTTCGAATTAATTCGATACTATTCTGATATCCTTCTTGATTACCAATAACGGCGTCTTGTGTGCAGGCGATCAAAAGATTGGTGATGCCGCTCATTGCGGAAATAACTACAACCAATTGGTCCCATTCTTGGTTCTGTTTCTGAATAATACTGACTGTCTGCAATATCGCTTCTGGAGAACCAACGGAAGTACCCCCAAATTTCATCACTAAAGGTCGTTTCCCATTATCTTTTTTTCGATCCATTGTTCCTCCGAATAAACAAAAAAAGCTCCTTTTCCTAGGAGCGTTTTCTTTATATATAAGAATCTTTGGTTTATTTATTATCCATAACCAACGCGCCTGCTCCCATTTACTTTCTGATGGATGTAGTAGTAGTGTCTGTACCGCTGATGGTGCGCAAGTTATTGGTCAACATATCCAAAAAATATATCATCAAAGAATTCTAATGTCAACAATAATGGTGCTTATATTTCAGAGATGGGAGCAGATATAACGATATGGTTTATGCAATAATGGAAATTTTTATATAATGAATAGGCTTTCAACGTATATGAAGAAGAAAGATATACGGAAACGTTAATCCAATGAGGTGCACCCCATTTTTAGTACCACTTAGCAATGTAAATAGTGTGGTCTC
>CAZBCD010000277.1:0-3012 GCA_964490205.1 uncultured Pelolinea sp.
GGGCATTTTTTTATTTCTGTATCTTTGATTGATTCTGTGACGTAGAATCCGGGTACTAATGATTTTGTCGTTGAAACGTACTATGTTGAACATGCTGTGGGACTGCTGGATATGACTGGATTTGTCCTGCGTGACAAAGAATGGGAATTACCGGTTGAAAGCCAGGTGCTGGGTTATATGGACCTGGATGCGGAAAATGACAGTGCGACTTATCGCCTTTCTCTGCCCGCTGTTCCGGAAGGACTGTTCAATGATGTGGACAATGACAGTAAGAAGGAAAAAGGGCTTCAGGTCTTTACTGTGGGCTACAACCCCAACCTGACCGGAGGTGTTTTTTCTGAAGGGGGACGATCGTTCATTAGGGTGGCCGGGATATCTTGCTTCCGTAAAGACAGATTCCGAGAATCAGGATGAGGTCAAAGGCGGTAAATTAATCATCTGGGCGGCAGACAGCGATCAAGAATTTCCGAGTGATTTTGGGGCGGATGGGCTGCTGTTCACGGAAGATGACCCCGCGGCATCGGTTCCTGCCGGTTATTCAGTCGTCGACCTGGACCAATCACCTTTTGATTTTATAACTGACCAGGTTGTAGATATCACTTTGTATGAGCCGGATGACATTGCGATTAAGGATTACTCTGATCTTTCATACACTGAAGCATTCGATGCTTTTTTTGAGGTGGTGCGAAAAGAATACGCATTTAACGGGTTTGAGGGAAAGCAGCCCGATTGGGACGCGGTTTACGCGGACCTGCAGCCCAAAGTTGCCAGCGCGGAAGACGAGCGGGACGCGTATGGATATTTTCTGGCACTGCGTGAATTCAGCCTGGTTTTCAATGACGGCCATGTGGGCGTCAACGGCGGAGATTTTGACTATCAATATAACGAGGATAATCTGTTAGGCGGTTATGGGTTCGCGGTGCGCGAACTGGACGATGGGCGTGTGATCGTTGTGTTCATCCTGCCGGGCGGACCTGCGGATCAGGCAGGCATGCGGGTGGGAGCTGAGATCGTGAAATTCAACGGTGATCCGGTGGGGAAAGCGCTGGATAAAGTACAGCCTTTCCAGCCCCAATCGACCGATTATGGCACTCGCTACGAACAGACTGTCTTTCTAACGCGAGGCGGCATCGGAGAGTCCGCGTCAGCAACGTTTAAGAACCCGGGCGGAGGAACCAAGACTGCCCAAATGGTTTCGGTGTATGAAATAGACAGCTTGATGGCTGTATATCTTGGCGGACCTTATGATGAGTTTGTCATTCCGGCGGAATACGCGCTGCTGCCCTCCGGGGTGGGGTATATCAAGATCAACTCCAATTATGATGATCTGGGATTGCTGATCCGCGTGTTTGAGCGCGCTTTGGCAACTTTTGAGGAGATTGGAGTTCCCGGTATCATCATTGATATGCGCTTGAATTTCGGCGGCGCGCCGCTTGGATTGGCGGGTTACCTCTATGACGAAGAGATCCAACTCGGCCAATTGGAATACTACAGCGATAAAACCGGCCAGTTTGAGCCAGAAGGGCCGCGCGATAAAGTGTATCCGAACGAGAACACGTATTCATTTGAAAAGATGGTCCTGCTTGTTGACCAATTCTGCTTCAGTGCCTGTGAGATTGAATCGTATGGATTCAGCCAGGTGCCGGGCATGGAGGTCATGGGGCAGTTCCCGACAGCCGGGGTGGAAGGAGAAACAGCACGGGGTGAGTTCCTGCTGCCGGAGGGGATCGAATTTGGTGTTCCCACGGGACGGTTCACACTGCCGGATGGCAGCATCTTCCTCGAGGGAGATGGTGTCCAGCCCACCATCCGAATTCCTGTGGACGAGAACAGCGTGCTCTCTGATGAGGACGTGGTGCTGAAGAACGCTATCGATTACATCTTCTCGTAGAAAGATTGATGACCATGAATAGAGATGGGCGTGGATTTCCACGCCCATTTTAATATCAGCTGAATGATACTTTGAAAAAGCTATCCATGTTATAATTTTTTTGCCCACTCGGGCCCGTAGCTCAGCGGCAGAGCATGCGGCTCATAACCGCCTGGTCGTAGGTTCGAATCCTACCGGGCCCACCTTTAATGGATTTTGATTAACGCAATCCAATAACAGATAATCTAAAAGGAAATTGACTTGGCAAATTCGGGGAAAGAATTAGAGGACTTAGTTAATACCATTGAAAGAGTTTGTTCACCTCTTGGTTTTGATATTAAAAACAGGAAAAGAATTTTTGATGTACGCAAAAAGACTTAATCAAAATGATCAGATTAGGATAATTGCGCAGATTAGGGCTTTATCTGAACTCTTGAAAGAATAAGGATATCTTATGGCTCTTATACCCCCATTGTGGTACTAAAAGAAAAACACAGGAGAGAAAACAAGATGAAAACACATCGAATAGAAGTAAAGTTGCCAATGAAATTTGGAAGTGTGAATTGCTATCTTATTGAAACGAACTCGAATTATTTTCTGATTGACACAGGGAGTTCAAACCAGCGGAAAGAACTTGATCAAAAACTAAAAGAAAAAGGTTGCAAATCTGGAAAGCTAAAACTAATTGTAATAACGCATGGCGATTTTGACCATACAGGGAATGCGGCTTATCTCAGGCAAGCCTACAAAGTAAAAATAGCAATGCATAGGGATGATGTAGAAATGGCTGAGAAAGGGGATATGTTTTCCAACCGTGAGCGAGCAAATATTCTTGTACAGAAGATTGCGCCGATGCTGTTTGGATTTGGCAGAAATGAAAGATTCAAACCAGATATATTGATAAATGGAGAATATGATTTATCACAGCATAATATAAATGCTAAAGTAATAACTATCCCAGGCCATTCAAAGGGATCGATTGGAATATTGATGGGAAATGGAGATTTCTATTGCGGAGACCTGCTGGAAAATCAAGGCATTCCAAAGCTAAATTCAATCATGGATGACCCTGCTGCAGCAAAAGAAAGTGTGTCATTCACCAGTGAATATGTCACCCTAATCCACCAATGAAAATGTCACCC
>CAZBCD010000278.1:0-2992 GCA_964490205.1 uncultured Pelolinea sp.
AAGGGTATTAAAGAGAAAGATTTTATTTTTTGTCCACTCTGGGGTGCGGGATCTCGATAACAAGCTGATAGCCTTGATCAAGATCTTGATCAATGTGCATTCTCCCGCCTAATGTATCCACGCGTTCACTGATGCCAATCAAACCATAATGCCCTTCGTCTGACAGTTTAGAAAAATCTAAGTCCTCATTGATCCCCTGGCCATTATCATGAATATTGATACGAAGCATGCGAGGAGATGTCTGCTCTAATTGAATATCTACCTTAGAAGCATTAGCATGTTTCCAAACATTATTCAAGCCTTCCTGAATTATTCTGAAAATGGAAAGCTCAATGTCCTCTGGGAGACGGGAGATTTTTTTATTTAATTGAAAGAAAATTTCTATCCCAGTCCTCTCTGACCAATCTTGTGTATATGACTGTAGAGCCGCTTTCAAACCCAAACTATCAATAGTTGGTGGTCTGAGATCACCACAAATTCGTCTCAGGTTATCAATCATCTCACGTATCCCACTGCGAACACCCATTAAATTTTTCTGTAAGTTTTGAGAAAGATTCTTCTTCAAACCAAGATTTTCAAGCTCATAGTTTAAACCGAGCAAATCCTGAATAATCTGGTCATGCAATTCTCTGGCTAAATGCTTCCGTTCATACTCTCTTTTGGTGAACAATCTCTTTTGCGCCTCACGAAGCTTTTGATTTGTGTCGTCAAGAATTTGAAATTGCTGGACTAATTGTTCGGTTAATTGACGGTTGAGTGTTCCCTCAGAGGCTAATTCCTTCTCCAAGAGCATCCTATGATAGCTTAATTTACGGATATGATCGTAACTGTCAAAATCCCATTCGATATTCTGTGTAAGCGTTTTATCGCTTGATCCAAGCAGTTGTTTGACAACGTCCTCTCTATCAATCTCATCAGTGCGCTGATCGACGACTATTCTCCCATGATTAAGGATGAGGAGCCTATCAGTAACAAATAATAAATCGTCTAAATCATTGCTGCTGAATAAGACAGCCATCCCCTTATTACGCCACTGCTGGATCAGGTCTAACAGACGTTGCTGGTACTGATAGCTTAATGAAAGTGTATTTATATCAACGATCATTAGATTTGTATCATAAGTCATGACGCGGGCGATTGCAATTAATTGACGCTGTTCACCCGACAAATTTGACGCTTTCTGGTGAAGCGATGGCACTTCAAGGCCAAGTACATCAAGGAGACGATTTGCCTGCAGATCCATTTCTTCAAAATCCAAACGACTAAATACCCCCATCCATTTGTGCTTTTTGATTTCGTTCCCTAGGAAGATGTTGCTGGAAATATCAAAATCCTCTTCCAATGTGGGTTTCTCATGAATTATGCCAATCCCTAACTTATGCGTATCAAACGGCCAATTCAGGCGCATATCCTTATAAATGATTGCACCTTTATCGGGTGCATATAATCCAGCCAGAAGCATCACCAGGACAGATTTCCCGGAACCGGTGCTGCCTGCCAATCCAACTACCTCTCCGGGATAGATCTCGAAGTTGATATCCCTGATTACTGATAATGAGCCGAAAGATTTGGATAAATTTCTAACAGATAGCAATTGAGAATATTTCTTTTTCTTCATATCTTTCAATTAATCTGTTCTCTCTATAAGCATAGGAGATTCACTAATAATATATCCTTGACTTTAAATCGATTATACATGGATAAACAAGAGCCGAAAGTAGACCTGTAACCAACTCATTTATTTTAATGATATAAATTCCTTATGGGAAAAACAAAGGTGCTTATCGCTGATGACCATGCCATTGTACGGGCGGGATTTCGACAATTAATCGAACAAATACAGAACCTGACTATCTCTGGTGAAATCAGCAACGGATCGGAAGTTATCCCATACCTTGAGGTTCATCCTATTGATCTGCTTCTTATAGACCTCACCATGCCTAATTTTCAACCTATACCCGTAATAAAAGAAATACGCACTAAGTTCCCGGATCTGAAAATTCTTGTAGTCAGTGCGTATGATGATAAATTCTACGTGAAGGGATTATTGGAATTCGGAGTGCACGGCTATCATTTAAAAGATGAATCATTAAGTGATCTTAAACTAGCAATTGAACGTGTACTCGGTGGAGAAAGGTGGATCTCGGGATCTCTGATAAACAACCTGCTTCAAAACAATCATAAGGAGTTTTCATATCCAGAACTAACCAATCGCCAACTTGATTTGCTACGCAATCTTCGGCTGGGATTTGAGAATAAAAGGATCGCAAGAGAAATGGGGATCAGTATAAAAACGGTTGAAAGCCACCTGACCAGGTTGTATCGTAACCTTGATGTCCAAAGCAGACTGGAGGCAGTTAATTATGCCAATCGATATCCACAAATTCTTGGCTTTGAGAGCTCTAAGATCGCGTCTTTCTCAAAAGACACTTCTATTCCAGATGATACTATATCCATCCTTGTATTAGATGACAGCATCCGCTACAGAAAACAGCTTATGAATATGATCGCGAAAGCTAGTCCTAATGGCAGAATATACGAAGCGGAAACCATCAATGAAGCAATCCATCTGATAGAAAAAATCGATTTCCAACTTGCATTTATTGATGTCATACTACGAGATGAAGACGGCATAACCTGCGCCCGGAAGATCCATAAAATAAAACCGGCAACCCGAATTATCCTTATCAGCGCATATCCTGATAGAGAATTTCACCGTCAGGGATTGGATTCAGGCGCGGCTGCTTTTTTGGATAAGAAGAATTTAGATCTTCCAACGATCAAACATGTGATTGATGATATCCAATCTTAGGTAATTCTTCTGGACCGAAACCAATTCTCCCTAATATAACAATAATGATTAAATACTCGCTTTATACAGAATAACTATTGATTATCAATTAATACGAGTCGCCTTTCCAGATTGATTTATATGAGTTTCGTGTGATACTATGAAAGCGTCCCTGCCAAATTGCTAAACTTGAAGTAACCA
>CAZBCD010000279.1:0-2976 GCA_964490205.1 uncultured Pelolinea sp.
CTCTCCTGTGGTATTCTTAAATAATCACGGTTGCACTTGAGACTTGAATCCAGCGGTTTAAATGCAGATTACGGATGAATTTGAATTTCATACGCCTTAAAAATGGTAAACATATCAACGTGCACACGAAATATGTTTGCTAAGAACCCCCTATTTTCTGGAGATAAAAACAAGGATTGTCAAATCAGCCCCTTCTTGTTGCTAGTGAACACAAGAAGGGTTATTTTGTTCCCTGCTTCTATTTCGCGGTTATAATGTTTAAACATCGATTACCTAAAAACTGGAATAGCACGATGTCAAAAATCTACCAACTCAAAATTACTCTCCGTGATAGTAAACCGCCAATTTGGAGGCAGGTTCTCGTTGACGGTTCTATCAACTTATACGAATTACATGAAATTATTCAAACTGCGATGGGCTGGACAGATATCCACTTGCATCAATTCATCATTGATGAGGAGTATTATACAATCCCCGATCCCTATGCAATACGGCCCCTGAAAGACGAACGCCATTTTCGCCTGAATCAGATTGCACCAGAAGAAAAGACTGAATTCATCTATGAATATGATTTTGGTGATAGTTGGGAACATCAAATCCTTGTGGAAAAGATTTTTGACCCTGATCCTGACACTTCGTACCCGGTGTGCATCAAAGGCAAGCGTGCCTGTCCCCCTGAGGATGTTGGTGGTGTCTGGGGCTATGAAGAATTTTTAGAAGCAATGGGAGATTCTGATAACCCACGGCATCAGGATATTCTTGAGTGGTGGGGCGAATCGTTTGACCCTGAGGCTTTTGACCTTGAAGAAATCAATCTTGAGTTGCAGCAATTGAAATAAGGGCTTTTTCAACAACCTGATTCCCTTCACGACGCGGAAAACAGAGGGAAGGAAAAGAACGATCTCTAATAAATGATCTCTCATGAGGTGGGCTAATCAATAGCGAGTCTTATAGTGACAAATAAAATGCTCGAAAATAGATTCGGTATTTTTCTCAATTTTCTTATGAAACATTCACTACACTTGCCTATGGTGCTCATGCTTATTCATTAGTTCCTTCAATGTTTGTGGTTCAAAATGCAGATCACGTTCAATGGGCAATCCCCAAGGCCCCCTGACTTCTTGAAGTTCAGACAATGAAAAATATCCTAATTCCACTTCTAATCCTGAAACCAAGCCAAAGAAAATATCTTCCCCATCGAATTCGCTCGCATACCAAGTCCAGTTGCTGTCTGGAGTAAAGAATTTCACCTGGGCAAGTGCATTCAATCCTAACTCTTCACCATCATAAAGTTCCGGTAATTTACCCCGGGATTCTTTATTGAGTAGATTGCCCTTGATGGGCGGCTGTAGATCCCCCTCTTTCATGCGCGTACTATATCAAATTGATGATTAATAATCAATTGTTAATTCAGACATTTAGTGCAACGGATGAGGAGATAAAATCATTCGTATGCAAAAAGGAAAATATAAATACCTAACAAATACAGAACGAGAAGAAATTAGTCGATGCTTAGCAAATAAGCAACCGTTTGCGCATATTCCAGTGAAAAAAATTGGAAAGCAGGAAGTTATTTTAAAGAATAGGGTTTTCTACCTGACTGTTCTTTAATAGATTGATCAGTCGGCCTTTCTTCAAATACGGATCAGCCATAAATAAGAAAATGGCGGCAGGGTAACCTCACCTGAGTACTGTTTCTCCTGTAATATCTGATCAATGGATGCATGCAGGTGGTTGTATGTGGTTTTTCCTAATGCGACAGTTTGCTGCTCATCGGTCAGGTTATGCAGGCATAGGATCGTTTCGCTGTCATTAGATCGTTGAATAGCGAACACTTCGCGCTGCCCAGCATTTACAACGGTAAATCTCTGTGATGCGAAAATGGGATGCGCTTTACGCATCTGCACAAGCGCTTTCAGTCTTTTCAGGAAGGAATCCTTATCCACTTTTTGCTGTGCAACATTGATCTTTTTAAAGCTATATCTGCCCTCATTGATCACCGGGCGGTATAGCTTCTTCGGATTTCCGCTGGTAAATCCGGCATAGGCACCATTTGACCACTGCATCGGTGTCCTTACACCGTCTCTGTCGTCCAACCAGATATTATCACCCATCCCTATTTCATCTCCGTAATAGATGATTGCTACGCCGGGTAGCGAAAAGAGGATCGCGTACAGAAGCTCGACTTTGTGCATATCCCCACCCATTAATGGTGCCAACCGGCAGCAGCTGCGGTTCAGGCGGCGGATTTACCTGAGCAGGTTGAACCCTTACCGGCCGTGAGCCGGTTCTAACAAAGGATGAAAAAAATGAAAATCCAGAATGATGAAATGAAAGAGAAGCTCATCCAGCGACTAAGCCGGATCGAGGGCCAGGTGCGTGGAGTGCAGACCATGCTGGATGAAGAGCGGGACTGCAAAGAGATCATGCAGCAGCTTACAGCCATATACTCAGCGGTCCAATCCACAAGCCGGGTCTTTTTCCGGGATTACGCGGCCGTCTGCCTGGCGGAAATGGACGAGCAGGTTCAACCACCAGGGTCAGCGTTGAAAGGTAAACGGGAGAAGATGGTGCAGGAGATGATCGCGCTGCTGGACAAGACACCTTAGGAGAACTAGGTGTAACGGATAGAATAGATCTTCCTGAAAATTCCCTTTTTTATTAATTGAGAGATGAATCCTTATCATCCTATGATGTGATCAACCGATTTTCAATCAGAACAGATGTAGTGTTTTTATCCATATTTTTTTTGCATGAACAATGCAAATTCTTTTTAATAAGCAATCTTTTGAAAAAACCTTTAATTGACATTTACCCAGACCTTCCATAAACTATAAACATGCTTGCACGTGTGTTTTCTTGTGCTGTAATTGGATTAGATGGAGTTATTGTGGAAGTAGAAGTCGATACTTCTCAAGGGCTTTGTGAATCACCAGTAATAATGTCACCATAAATTCACCAGTAATAATGTCACCA
>CAZBCD010000280.1:0-2964 GCA_964490205.1 uncultured Pelolinea sp.
TTTGAGGAGATTTCACACATTTACGGGTGGTGCTAATTTTGGGGTTCAGCACCTCATTTGTTAAGCTCCTATGTTTTTTTATTCAGCTTGAATAATCTGAGAAATATGAGGGGAATTAAAAAACCGCCGGAGCGGTCTGATGCCGAAGGTGGGAATCGAACCCACAATCCCAAGGGAACACGAGTTTGAGTCGTGCGCGTCTGCCAGTTCCGCCACTTCGGCAATTGTGAGGGAAGTATATCCAAGAATGGAAGCATGGTCAAGATTGAGAAAACACACTTAGCGAATATAATTAGTATTAAAAAGACTACAGGATTATTATGCGATTAGGTATCATTGGGCTACCACAATCAGGAAAGACGACTATCTTTAACGCCCTAACTCACGGCGACCAGCCAACCGGCGCAGCTTTAGGCCGGATGGAGGTGCATACTGGTGTGATCGATGTGCCGGATGAGCGCGTGGACAAATTAGCGGAAATGTTCCATCCTAAGAAAGCAATCTACGCGAAGGTCACATACGCGGATATTGCCGGACTGGGAAGTGCAGGAGATAAGGGCGAGATCAGCGGCCAATTGCTTAACCAATTGACGCAGATGGATGGGTTCATCGAAGTGGTGCGCTGCTTTGAAAGTGCCCTGGTTCCACATGCGCACGGAAGTGTTGATCCTGCGCGGGACATTCAGCTGATGGATGAAGAGCTTCTGCTGAATGACCAGATCAAGGTCGAACGGAAACTGGAGCGTTTAGCTGAAGAACATAAGAAAGGCGGCGGACGGGATAAGGTTGTTATTGAAAGAGAAACAGCATTGTTTGAAAAGTTGCAGGATGTTTTATCCACTGCAGCGCCACTGAGAGATATTTCGTTAACGATTGAGGAAGAAAAAATACTTTCCGGATTTGGTTTTCTGAGCAGAAAGCCGCTCTTGATCCTGCTCAATTTGGGAGATGGGCAGGTCCATCCGGAGATCCAATATGATCACCAGCGCAGCCAGATCGTTGGTCTGCAGGGAAAATTGGAGATGGATCTGGGCCAATTATCTGACGAGGATGCCGCTATGTTCATGCAGGAGTACGGGATTGAGGAATTAGGGCTAAGCCGTATGATCCGAGCTTCTTATGACCTGCTGGGACTGCTGTCCTTCTTTACTATTGGTGATGATGAAGTACGCGCATGGACGGTCCGGCGCGGAGCTTTAGCGCCTGAGGCCGCTGGAGAGGTCCATTCGGATTTTCAGAAGGGATTCATCCGCGCGGAAGTGATCACTTTTGATGACCTGATGGAAGCTGGCAGTATGGCGGAGGGCAGATCGAAGGGAAAATTACGGTTGGAGGGGAAGCAGTATCCTGTTCAAGACGGGGATATCATTTCGATCCGGTTCAATGCGTAAAGAATCTATATTAAACAGAAATATAATTATTCAGCCGAACGCAGCATCTTTTCAAAATCCGCAAGATTTGCGCGGGATGTGAGATTGATACTCAGCGGGGTAACGGACACTATTTTTTCTATCCGCACTGTATGAACGTCATTTCCCGGCTTAATATCTGCCTGATCCAGAATGTGGGATGTGATGCGGCCCTTGTCCTTAAAACTTCCTTCTCTGACCACATAGGGTTCGTAATATCTAAAGTCAGCCAATGGTGTGACCTTCCAGGGGGTTTCAGGGGTCGCGCCTGCAGGGATAACTACATTCAATACGTGCACATCCTCCGGAAGCTGCTTTTCAAGCATGAGTTTCGCGAAGAATTTTGTGAAATATGCTGATGTGGTGAAATCGACATCCTTGTGGTAGTTGTCCCAGCTCTCGAAAATTATTTGCTGAGACATTGCCAATCCAGGGATACCGAGAGAAGCAGCTTCGATCGCGCCGCCTACTGTGCCGGAATAGGTCACATCAGTACCAAAATTCTCACCGTAATTAATCCCGGTGACAACCAGGTCGGGTTTATGGGGAACGATCTCCAGGATACCGTGAGCAACGGACTGGGAAGGAGAGCCCCCGACTGCGTACACATCCCACACCTGCCCATGCACGGTTAATTGTTTTTTAGTTATCGTGCCGTCCGAGTTTTTTTGAAATCCGCGCCCCGTGGCTGACATGTGATCGCGCGGTGCGGCAACGGTAACATAGCCCAGTTCGGACAGTGCTTCCGCAGCCGCCCATAAACCTGGCGAATCTATTCCGTCATCGTTGGATAAGAGAATATTTTTTTCTGAAGGACCCATACTTTTCCTGCCTGATAAAAATTCAGGAGCGGGTGCGATTTCCGCTCCTATTATGATAGCGCCCCCGGCAGAATTCGAATCTGCAGCCTTTTGCTCCGCAAGCAAACGCTCTGTCCAATTGAGCTACGAGGGCAAGGGAATCATTGCAAGCATAATATACCCCAGCGGGTATAAACCGTCAAGGAAGGGAAAAAGGTTATTGAAGAAATCTCCAATAAAAGGCATAGTGAACCATTTTATAAGACTTAATAACATGTGATAAGAACAAAAACTCTTCATGAAATCTTATCAAAAGCTTTTAACCGCTTCGCTGAATATCTCGATAAGAAGCTTTGTGAAAACCATTTGTTATTCTCTAAGGGTATAAAATCTAATAATAATACACTTGTAATCCATTATCGATTTCAGTATAATGAATTAACAGTCACACCCGACAAGACAAGCGGCAGGTTAAACCAGCCACAATAATGGTGTGAACGACAACACAAACCGCCTGATGTATGGGCGGTTGTTTTTTAAGCAAGGCAGTGATGGGAGGTGGTTTTTTCGGCAAGGGAGAAATGAGGAGGTAAACAATGGGAGGCGACCAGCCAAATGTTTCGATAGATACGAAAATCGTTTGGTTCATTTGAATGATTTCTGGTGCTTCTCTACTTTTTTGGAAAAGAGGATTGTATTAAGACTTGGATTCAAGTATCAAGTGCAACAGTGATTATTTAAGAATACCACAGGCG
>CAZBCD010000281.1:0-2956 GCA_964490205.1 uncultured Pelolinea sp.
CTGTTGCACTTGATACTTGAATCCAAGTTTTTAAAGAAGGTTCTCTATTTTCAGAAATAATGTATTCTTCATAACTCTCCAATAATCGGGCTAAATCCTTAGAAAGCTCAGAATTAGATGGCAATTCATTCTTTTCATAGGTTTTATATAGAATAGTTCCAGATATGTAATCAAGAGAAAGTTTGTAATTAGATTTTAAATCTAGTTTGTCATCAACCGAAAAACCAAATTCCTTTATGTGTTGAAATGATAGCCGTATTTTTGTTGCCATATTTCCGAGCATTTCTCTTAGTTTTCGGTTTCCGAATTTCTTTTCGGGCCCAGTAGTGCCATGACTTAGGCAGAGGTTCAGGCTACTCATGTCTTCACTAAATAAGTAAACGCAATAAAAACCATTTTTTACAGAATCGGTTATTCTCTCATCAAAAATAGCTAGCCAAGGAACTCTAACCCAGTTTCCAGCTCCAACACTCCATTTGACGTGCATCGTAGGATATTTTAAAGAAATAAAGCTGTTAATTCTTGCCTCCAGCGATAAAAAAGGATTCCATATATCGTCGATTTTCTTATATCTATTATCTGAAGAGATTCTCTTATAAGAGCTAAGAATCTTAATGAAATCATCTCTTAAATCTAAATTTTCCATTGACATGGATGACCCTCCCGGAAATGTAAATTCCAAAATTAATTATTCACAAGTAGAAATATTATATATCTATAAACCGCTTTTATATTTCAAATGTTCCAATTATCCACTGGACTGGCTTTTCTATGGGCTGTCTGACAATCCGCTTTAGCTATAGCCAAATACCTCTTCACCATTTCCAAAGAAGAGTGACCAAGAATTCTTTGAAGGGTATAGATATCCCCATCATTTCTGAGATATTGTATTGCGAATGTATGCCTGAAACGATGTGGATAGACATTCTGAACCCCTGCCTTATCACCCAGGTAACATAAAACTTTACGAATCGAATGCCTGTCCATGGGTCTATTCAGTTTCGATGTGAATACAAAATCACCTGATTCTAAATCCCTGCCTGTTAGATAACGCCACAGCGTGCTTTTTGACAGCTTCCCAATGAATACTGTTCTTGGCTTGCTCTTTAATCCTGAACCAATAGGCTCAACAGTAATTTGTCCAGTCTCTAAATCAATATCTTTTATTGTCAATCTTGCCAATTCGGATACTCTTAATCCAGTATCAAGCAAGGTGAGGATTATGGCTTTATCTCTTTGGGCAGTGGTGCGTTTCATACGATATGTCTGTCTTTTCGAAGAAGTTGCCCTTTTTGTGTAATTACATGCTGAAAGCAATCTCTTGATGTCTGCACTTTTAAATGGCTCTATATGCTTCGAGGATGCTTTTGGATAAGTAATTTTGTAATCAGGACACTTAATATCCAATTCATTTTCAATCCATGTAAAGAGAACCCTAATTGCTCTCCATACATTTCTAATGGAAGATTCGGACAAGTTTTCTTCCTGGCGAAGATGTATAAAGAATTGCAGTAAGTCGGTTTTAGTAATTTCTGAGATTTCAGGATTATCTAAATATCGAACGAGTTTATTAACTCCATACTTATAAACAGTAATAGTATGTGGGCTAACACCATCTGCCGAACGAGATATAATTAGTCCTTGTAGAGATTTTTTAAGTTCCATAGATGAGTCCTCCAGTTCATTTGTTTTGGAACCGTAGTACTCAATCTCTATCGAAATAGGGGGGAGATGAGGCTTGTAGTGGGCGGAACAGGGCTCGAACCTGCGGCCTCATCTGTGTAAGAGATGCGCTCTAACCAACTGAGCTATCCGCCCGCGAGCATAATTATAACTGGAATTAAATAAAAGTGAGCTAAATGCAGATCATTCGTTATTCCCAGCATAATCAAGAACCACGATATGGGTGGATACTTGATAATAAGGTTGGGCTCCTGAGCGCGCCGCCTTTTGGCCCTTATCGGCGGATGGATACGGCCGTGCCGTTATCAAACGTAAAATTGCACGCACCCGTACTGCCGGGAAAGATTATCGCAGTGGGGCGAAATTACCCGGAACACGCGAAAGAACATGAAGAAGAAGTTCCAGACACTCCTCTCATCTTTCTCAAACCGCCTTCTTCGGTAACTGGCCCGGAAGAACAAATTCTATTGCCTCCTCAATCAAAACAGGTTGAGTATGAGGGAGAACTGGCTGTTCTGATTGGCAGGAGTGGAAGGTGGATTGATATCCGTAAGATCGAGAATTTCATTCTTGGATTTACAATCGCCAATGACGTTACCGCACGGGACCTGCAGCGCAGTGATGGGCAGTGGACCCGGGCAAAAGGATTTGATACTTTTTGCCCGCTTGGTCCTTGGATCGAGACAGATCTAGATGTATCAGATGTGCTTATCACCACCCGCGTTAATGATGAAATCCGCCAGATGGCATCAACGCGGGAAATGGTTTTCAATGTTCCTCAGCTCGTAGTATATATATCCTCAATCATGACACTTAATCCAGGTGATATCATCCTCACTGGAACACCGGCGGGTGTGGGAAAATTGGAAGAAGGTGATGTAATTGAGATTGAGATAGAGGGTATTGGAAAATTGAAAAATACAGTCGCAATAGATTTGCGGCAGGGTTTGAAGTAATTTCAAGAAAATACCCAGATGGTATAATTCGATATTGTAAAATTTTACGGTAAAAAGGAGCTTTGGTATGTCGGGTCATTCAAAATGGTCTACCATCAAACGTAAGAAGGGTGCTGCTGACGCAAAACGCGGTCAATTATTTACGCGTTTAGCCAGAGAGATTGCTATCGCGGCACGGGAGGGAGGGGGCGATCTGGATTCAAATTTCAAGTTACGATTATTGGTAGATCGCGCGAGAAGAGTGAACATGCCAAAGGATAACATCGAGCGTGCGATCAAGCGGGGATCAGGGGAGGATAAGAGCGGGGGGGAGATTG
>CAZBCD010000282.1:0-2937 GCA_964490205.1 uncultured Pelolinea sp.
CAACAATATGACAGTTATTTCTACTTAGAAGATTCACGTCGAAAATTTTGGCCTAAGGAAGAAGGAATTCCCAAGCGGCTTTTTAAAAAAAGTGTTGAGTTGATAAAGACCAAAACCAATAATGTGAATAGATATGGGATCATTCGAAGAAATGCGGGCGGGATAGGAGTACCCAATGCTTGTAACCGGAATTGCAGGGCATTTACTCCTCCAAAAAGCATTGAACCTAGAACTGCTCTCATAGGATCCCACGTAGAAAATATAACCATTGCGATAGCGATCCAACCTCGTCCTCCAGTTAAATTTTCCGTCCAACCTGGAGCATAACTTAATGAGATATGAGCACCACCTAATCCGATCAGAAAACCTCCAACTACAGTACTTATGATACGAATCCTCTGAACCTTAATCCCTAAGACATCAGCTGTGTATGGATTTTCTCCCACCGCTCGTAAATTTAGACCAGCACGTGTTTTATAAAGAAAGAATGCAGTTAGAGGGGTTAATACATACACTACATAGACCAGAACATCCTGGTTAAATAGTGCTTCCCCAAATCCAGGGATCTCAGACAATAGAGGAATGGGTGTTTTTTGCAGACGAGGTCCTACCAAACCCACAAGAGTTCCTCCTTGCGGTCCCAATCTTTGCCCTAAAAAACTTGCGAGACCACTGCCAAAAATAAATAAAGAAAGTCCTCCGATAACTTGTTCTGCCATGAAGTAAACAGTAAGGATACTGAACAGTAAAGCTAATAAACTTCCTGTTAATCCACCGATCAGGACGGCAAGGAAAATATTTTCGCTATGATAGACAACTGCAAATGAAATCATAGCACTTGAGAGGAGCATTCCTTCCAGGCCTAAGTTCATCATCCCGGATCGCTCTGTGATAATTTCACCTAATGTAGCATAAAGTAAAGATGTTCCACTCGCTAGAGCTATCTCGACAATAGATGCTGCTATTAAAACATTATCCATTCTAAAAATAATCCTTTATCTATTCTTCGTTTCATCCCAATTTTTTAGAACTTCTATCACTCAATCTTACCCGAAATCGAATGAAGAATTCTCCCATTGCGAATACAAATAATATTATGCCTTGCAGCACCAGAGAAATCGATGCTGGAAATTTCATAACAATTTGTAATTGATCTCCACCCACAAGTAGCGATGACATGAACAAGGAATATCCAATTGACCCCCAAACGTTTAAGTTTGATAACCAAGCCACAATAATTGCGGTATTTCCAAAACCACTTAATACACCTTGTTGCAGCCGATGAACTAATCCAGATACTTCAACCATACCTGCTACTCCCGATATGCCTCCAGATAAGACCATTACCAATAGAATGTTTTTAGTCAGGTTCATACCAGCGTAACGAGCAGCTTTCGCGTTTTGACCAATAACTTTGATCTCGTACCCCCACTTGGATTTTTCGAGTAATACCCATAATAGAATTGCTATTATTAATCCGAATATTAAGCCATAATGAATTCTTCCAAATAATACTGGTAAAAAGGCTGCTTCTGGAAAAATGGCTGTTCCAGGGAAACCCATACCTTCAGGATCTCTCCATGGACCAAAATAAAGATGTTCAACAAATAAAATAGCCACATAATTCAATAATAATGAACTGATTATTTCATTCACATTGAAATTGATCTTTAAAATTGCTGGGATTAGCCCCCAGATCGCACCTAATAAAAAACCCACAATAAACATTGATGGTAAATATGACCATGTGGGTAGATCTTTAATAATATTCGTGGAAAATAAAGCCACATAAGTTGCTCCAATAGCTCCAAAAGCAAATTGTCCATTTGATCCAATGTTCCAGAACGACATTCGAAACGCAACTAGCAATGCCAAACTTGAGATGATGATTGGGATAGCTTTCACTAACGTCTCGCTGATATTATAAAAATTTCCCAGAATCCACATATCAACTGTACCAAAAGCACCTCTTACCATGGCTCTATATGTGATAAATGGATCTGCACCAACTATTGCTAAGAAAACACCTCCAAGGAAAAAAGCGGAAATTATAGATACTATTCGATCAAGAAATAATCTTTTGGTTGAGACCATCCCTCGCGGTTCGACTTTTAATCGGTAATGCTTAATCTGTTTCATTTTGTGAAACTCCGGTACGTTGATATTTTCCCGCCATTAGTAATCCTAATTGATGTGCGTTTGTTTCAACCGATGCCATTACACGTGCAATCTGTCCTTCGTATATCACAGCAATCCGATCACTTAAATATAAAATTTCATCTAGATCGCTGGAAATGAGTAAAATAGCATATCCTTTATCGCGCTCTTGAATTAATAATCGATGCATAATCCTTGAAGCTCTAACATCTAAGCCTCTAGTTGGCTGTTCAACGATCAACAATTTATGGGGTTCAGACAATTCCCTGGCAAGAATTACTCGTTGTTGGTTGCCTCCAGAAAGAAGCTGGATCGGCATATCTACATTTGGAACTTTAATATCATATTCATCAATCATTTGTTTGGAATATGATTGAATTTCTGCGAAGTTTAAAAATATTCCTGAGCTAATAGGCTCTCTACGGTAGTTCTTCAGAATGATATTGTCACGAACTGGAAGAGAAGGTATCAGCCCCAAGCGCAAGCGATCTCCTGGCACATAGCTAACACCTGCTTCAATGACATCAAGAGGGATGGTGGAGGTGATTTTCTTATCGCCAATTGTCACTTCACCGCCAATAGCAGGGCGCAATCCAGTTATAACTTCTGCTAATTCTTGTTGCCCATTTCCAGTAATTCCTGCTATACCGAGAATCTCCCCGAATTTTACTGTCAGGTTTATTCCCTTCAGGATCAAGGCGCCGAAATCATTTTTCGCGGACAAATTATCAATTTTCAAAAATGGTTTATGCTGGCTATCGACTCTGATATGTTGTTTTC
>CAZBCD010000283.1:0-2930 GCA_964490205.1 uncultured Pelolinea sp.
ACCCGCCTGTGGTATTCTTAAATAATCACGGTTGCACTTGAGACTTGAATCCAGCTTATGAATTAAAAAAAACAGGGGCGGTTATCCCGCCCCTGTAAGATCTAATGAATCATTTAGCGCGTAAAAAAGATCGAGCTAACATTATTACACCTGCAAATATCAGGATCATTGGGAACACGGGAAGCCCAAACTGTGCTCCTAATATAAGTTCGAAGAACAGAAAACCGACCACAAAAATGCTCAGGCCAATTTTCGTTAATCTCCACCCGGATGCGGCTATCGCGTCACGATTCTTCAGATTGCCATATACCACTTGGCTCAAACCAATCGATGTTGGGGCAATCAACGCCCAAATATATGCCCAACTTGCCCACAATCCGGTTATGGTTTGCATTAAGAACACATATCCCAGCATACTCAGGATGCCGCCTAAGATAGAAAGCCCCTCACCGCTGCTGCCCTCAGAGGATAATGCAGAAAGAAATACCAGAGCGCCAGGGACAATAAAAATGAATGGCCATAAAAAATCATTAAATGGGATATGCAGAAATCGTCCGGCCAAGAGGATAAATCCCATAACAAGCAGCCCTGCACCTAAAAGCATGGGGCTTCGATCGTAGGTATGATGAGTTTTTAGATGAACATCTTTTGGCAAAATGTTGATTTCTTTTTCTCCAATTACTTTCTTAGGGGATTGCGCTTTTTGTTTGGGTGCTTCCTTCTTTGAAGTTGCTTTTTTTACCGTTTGTGTTTGCTTCTTTACTTTTTTCTTATCAACAGATTCCGTTTCTTCAATTGGCGCTGTTGATTTTTCTTGTTTTGGTTTTCTTGGTGCCATGCTTCACACTCCTATTAATATTCCGTTTTTTATTCCATCTCATATACGAAAACCGCAACATTTAGTTGCGGTTTAATAATTAATATCAAGAAATATACTACGTTTTTTTGCGTGCCTTTTTGATTTCCAAAAACCCGTACAACAAAGCAAGAGCTGCTGCTCCTTCATCAATATTGCCAACCAAAGGTAAAGTATCTGGAAGTAGTTCAATGATTCCCGCAGTTGGATTGAGCAGGTAGATGAAACCAAATAATGATAATAAATAAACCGCCCATTTTGGCCACCCTTTTGAAGAAAGTGGTGCAAAATTGTTTAAAAGACTTTTCTTATCTTGGACATCTTTTGTATTCATAAATTCATTTCCTCATGGTTGTTGCACATGGAGCAGTCTTCATCTAAATATTCAAATTCGACTGTTGTGTGAGCCAGGTCATACTGCTCCGTCAATTTTCGAATTCTATCCTTAATTCGCCGGATATCCTCCTTCTTTGAATCTAAACTCAGGACAATATGTGTCGTTAAAACATGGTGTTCACCATCAAGAGACCAGATATGGGTGTGGTGCATATCTTTAACCTTCTCCATTTTCAAGAGTTCTGCTTCAATCTCTGGTATCTGAATAGACTCCGGTACACCCTGAAGGAATAAATTAATGGTCTTTTTCATATTCTTAGCAACGTTAAAAAGTACAAATCCAGAGACAAGGAGCGATAGGATTGGGTCAAGAATATAGATTTCTTTGACCAAAAGGACCAAACTGACGATCAGAACTGCTGCCCATCCCATTGCATCTTCCAGCAAATGCAAATAGATCATCCGGCTGTTCATATTCTTTCCTTTTCCAGCCCGATAGGCAGCAAATCCATTGATTGCGATTCCAAAAATTGCGAATACCAGCATACCTCGTGCATTTGTGGCTTGTGGATTCTGAAGACGGCGGATCGCTTCCATGATAACAATGATCGACCCTGCTAAAAGAATAAACGCCCCCACTAATGCGCTCAGGAGTGAGAATCGCTTGTATCCATAGGAATATTTCTCGTCTCCCCTTTTTTCCGATAGCTTTTCAAGCCACCATGAGATCGCCAGTGTCGCACTATCCCCCAGATCATGGAGAGCATCCGCCATGATCGCGATACTGTTGGTTAGATAACCTCCAATAATTTCCGCGACTGCGAAACCAAAATTCAAGAAGAATGCCAGTTTTAAGTTGCTTTCATTATGATGGTGGGTGTGTGTCATGTCCAATACCTCGCCCAGTATTGTACCCTGTGATAAGATTTTCTTATTAATCAGAGCTAAAAACCTTACATCATTGAATCAAATTAAGGAGATATAGATGTTAAAAGTCGGCTATATTGGATTGGGGTTAATGGGTAAACCAATTGCAAGAAATATCCTCCGCGCCGGATATCCCCTTGTTGTGCACAATCGCAGCCAAGGATCTGTGAATGAGTTGGTAGGAGAAGGTGCTGTCCCTGCTGAAAACCCTGCGCAGGTTGCCCGGCAGGTTGATGTCATCTTTACGAATTTGCCGGATTCACCGGATGTTGAAAAAGTCGCTCTGGGAAAAAACGGCATTATAGAAGGTACGCACGAAGGGCTTATTTTTGTAGATAACTCCACTATCAAACCGGCTACTGCTCGAATGATCGCAGATAAACTCAATGAAGCCAGTGTCGCTTGCCTAGATGCACCCGTAAGCGGAGGAGATATTGGTGCGCAGAAAGGAACTTTAGCAATCATGGTGGGTGGCCAAAAGAGCGCTGTTGAGATAGTGCTGCCGATCTTTGAATCCATGGGGAAAACCATCACCCATGTTGGTGAGAGTGGTGCCGGGCAAATTGCCAAAGCAGCCAACCAGATCATGGTAGCCGCCCAGATGGTTGCCATGGGAGAGCTGATGATCCTCGCTCAAAAAGCGGGGGCTGATCCCGCTAAAGTAGTCGATGCCATCCGAGGTGGTGCTGCCCAATGTTGGGCGCTTGATAATAAACCGCGCCGCCTTTTTGATGATATTCGTGAGCCCGGCTTCAAAGCATATATGCAGTCAAAGGACCTAAATATCGTGATGGATACCGGGCGAGAATAT
>CAZBCD010000284.1:0-2925 GCA_964490205.1 uncultured Pelolinea sp.
TCCTGTGGTATTCTTAAATAATCACGGTTGCACTTGAGACTTGAATCCAGCTATTATTTTTAGGATGATAACTGACACTACTTCAAACAATTTCCCATAGTAAAATAACCATAAATATCATACCAAGTTTGTCCGATTATTTCCTACAGGAGTTTCCATATGTCCTTAAAAGGAACCATAATAGTCGATGAAAACCTCTGCAAGGCTTGCGAATTATGTGTTGAGGCTTGCCCACAGCATGTCATTGAATTAAATAATGAAAAGATCACACCACGCGGGTTTCACCCTGCGTATCTTGCAGAAGACGGTTGTACCGGCTGCGGTATCTGCGCTCTCGTGTGTCCGGAAACCGCAATCACCGTATATCGTGAAAAATCCGTAAAAAAATAGGAGCGTATTATGACACGTGAATTCTGGAAAGGGAATGACGCATTCGCTGAAGCAGCTGTTAGGGCAGGATTACAAGCATACTTTGGGTATCCCATTACCCCCCAAACTGAGGCATTGGAATATATGTCTCACCGCATGCCCGAGCTAGGGCGGCCCTTTTTACAAGCTGAAAGCGAACTCGGGGCAATCAATATGGTATATGGAGCAGCTTGCACTGGCGCACGGGTGATGACATCCACATCCGGTCCCGGAACAAGTTTGATGATGGAGGGATTATCGTATATTGCCGCCACCGAAGTTCCAGTGGTATTAGTAGATGTGGTTCGGGGTGGTCCAGGACTTGGGAACATTGTCCCCTCTCAGCAAGATTACAACCAGATGGTACACGGCGGCGGCCATGGTGATTACCACCAAATAGTTCTCGCGCCGGCAAGCATACAAGAAACCGTGGACATTACCTACAATATGTTTGATCTCGCAGAAAAGTATCTTACTATTGGTGTTGTCATGATCGACGGCAGCATCGGGCAGATGATGGAACCCGCAGAGATGCCGCCAATGCTTGAGATCCGTAAAGATATTCCTGATTGGGCAGTGCGTGGTGGAAAAGGAAAAGACCGCAGGGTTAAAACTTCCATCTATTTTGTAGCAGAAGATATGGAAAAAACAAACCTACGAATGATGAGACGGTGGCAGCAGATCGAAAAAAATGAAATTCGATACAAAGAATATTTCATGGATGACGCAAAAATAGCAGTTGTTGGATATGGTTCTGCTGGCCGCATTGCTCTTTCCGCTGTTCGGACAGCCCGCAACCAAGGTGTACCCGTTGGATTGATCAGGCCGATCAGCTTGAGCCCCTTCCCTAAACAACTTATCCGTGAAATTGCGGAACAGGTAGACAGTATCTTAGTTGTTGAAATGAATACCGGAATGATGCTTGACGATGTATTAAGCGCAGTCCAGGGTAAAACCCACGTAGAATTCTACGGTCGGTCAGGGGGAGTAATACCTTTTCCAGGTGAGATCCTCAAGGAAATAGAACGAATTTCGAGGGAGCCACAAAAAGTTGGTAGGCACCCGCGGGATTTGTGGTTGGAACGAATGGAAAGTATTGTGGAGTAGAGGAGTAATTATGGCTATTTTAGACATTAAGAACATGGAAGTTGTTTATGAACGTCCCACGACATTGATAAATAAAACTACCAGTTACTGCCCAGGTTGTACGCACGGCACCGCCCATCGGCTGGTAGCAGAGGTGATTGATGAAATGGGATTATCCGATACAACAATCGGTGTGGCATCCGTCGGCTGTTCTGCTTTTTCCTATAATTATTTAAATTTTGATTTTGTCGCAGCTCCCCACGGTCGCGCGCCTGCCATGGCCACTGGGGTTAAACGAGTCAAACCGGACCGGATCGTATTTACCTACCAGGGGGATGGGGATATGATATCAATTGGAACTGGTGAAATCATCGCGGCCGCTAGCCGTAGTGAAAACATCACAGTGATCTTCTTAAACAATGCGAATTACGGTATGACAGGCGGGCAAATGGCTCCTACTACCCTGCCAGGTATGAAAACAACCTCATCCCCTGATGGAAGAGATGTGGAGAAGATGGGTTATCCTATCCGAGCATGCGAATTGCTGGCCACGCTAGATGGAGCCAGTTACATCGCTCGGCGAAGTTTGCACAATGCAAAGAATATCCGAAAGGCCAAGAAAGCAATTCGAATGGCTTTTGAAACCCAGGTTCGCGGATTGGGCTTTTCTATGGTTGAACTCCTGTCCACTTGCCCAACCAACTGGCATCTGTCTCCTACCGATGCAACTGATTGGATTGAAGAAAAAATGGTTCCATATTTCCCGATTGGGGACTACAAAGTCCATCCCGTATTATCTGAGATCAAGATTTAGGAGATTATGATGCAAAATGAAACCATTATTGCTGGATTTGGTGGGCAGGGAGTTCTTTTTATCGGCAAAGTTATTTCATATGCGGCATTAGAAAATGACCTGGAAGTTACCTGGTTCCCCTCTTATGGTCCTGAAATGCGAGGTGGTACAGCAAATTGCACAGTTATCATTGCTGATGAGGAGATAGGTTCCTCTCAGGTTCTTAACCCACGCGCAGCGATCGTGATGAATCAACCCTCGCTGGATAAATACGAAGATCTTATCGTGCCCGGCGGATATTTGGCTGTAAACACATCATTGGTCAATCGCCCTGTGAAGCGTAAAGATATCACAACCATTGAGATTCCAGCGACCGAATTAGCAGAAGAGATCGGTGATAAGCGCTATGCGAATGTGGTCTTGCTGGGAGGATTAGCGACTGCGGCAGATTTTTTGGATATAAAGAATATTGAAAAAGGACTAAAAAAAAGCCTTTCTGGTAAAAAAGAAACACTATTTGAAATCAATCAGACCGCCCTGCGTAAAGGCGCAAACTTCAAACAATAACCCCCTATCACGGATTTAATAGAGGGTGTGGAAAAATCAGGAAAAAGAAGGAGATAATATACCCATTTCGG
>CAZBCD010000285.1:0-2917 GCA_964490205.1 uncultured Pelolinea sp.
ATTCTTACCGCTGGATCTAATCATCTTTACACTGCCCGCTGTATCATAAACGGGTTCTGGTTCTATTCCCTTTTTCCGTAAATATCCGGCGCACTGTCCCAATGCCTGCGGGTGGCTGATAACACGGTCGATTTTAGAAAGCTCAGCCCCTGGCAATCCAATCAGGCAATGGCGCACACGCAGCAAATATTCTCCTACAATGTGAAGTTCATGGCGTAAAAGCAGATCATAATTTTGGTGGATGCTGCCTGCCAGGGAGTTTTCAATCGGGATCAATCCAGACTGGCATATTCCTGATGCTACCGAAGTGAAAACATCTTCAAACGACCTATGCGGGACCATCTTAGGATCATCAAAATAACCATATCCAGCTTCTTCGCTATAAGCGCCCGGTTCTCCCTGATAAGCTACTTTCATCGGATACTCCTACCTTCTGCCTGCCCAATCTAAAATTGCTTTAATACCTGCTTCCACATCTGAATCAGAAGCAGCGATAGTCATGCGGACAAACCCTTCGCCTTGCTTCCCGAACGCCGAACCAGGGACAAGACCAACACCCATTTCATCGAGGATCTGCTCACAAATATTCTGCGCGGTCAGCTTCATTTCACGAAAATCCAGGAAAAAATAAAAGGCGCCCATTGGTGGTGTTACACCGACAAGTGAACCTTTATTTTCCCGATAAACTCGCATTACAATCTCCCGCCGGTGGGCATATACTGCGCGCATTTCTGCTGCGGCAGTCTGAACACCTTCATCATTGAGGGCGAAAGCAGCCGCCTTCTGGACGAAAGGAGCGACACATGTAATCGAATTTTGTCCTGCTTTAAGGGCATTGTCAATCACCCGGCTCGGCGCTGCCAAATATCCTACACGCCATCCGGTCATGGCATAAGTCTTTGATAAACTGTTAACCAGAATCGTGCGGTCTTTTGCATCAGGAAATACGCCTGCAGATACGGGCTGTTCGTTGTAATAGAGATTGTCATAAACCTCATCACTAACTATCCATAAATCGTTCTCAGAAGCAAAATCCATTAATTGCTGAAAATATTGGCGTGAGGGGTACGTGCCAGTTGGATTGGCAGGGTAGTTAATTACGATAGCACGCGTTTTTCGAGTCAGCGCGTTTTTCCAGGCTTCAATGAGCGGGATAAAATCATTCTCAACCAAAGCAGGTACATGGATTACTGATCCTCGCAGCAAAATGACCATGTTGGTATGCGTTGCCCAGCTCGGATCTGCGATCATAACCTCATCACCCGGATTGAGAATCGATTGCATGGCGAGATAATAAGCATGCACCCCCCCATGGGTCACAAGAATCTCTCGCTCAGTATCGTAAGGCATCGCACCATTAAGAGAAACATTGTTGCCACGAGCCAGTTTGGATGCAATAGCGAGACGCAAATCCAGATTACCACGGCTGGGGCCATAATGTGTAAATCCTTCACGCATCGCATTGATAGCCGCGTTCATTACAGATGGGGGAGTAGCAAAATCCGGGTCGCCCACATGCAGCGGGATTATTTTACGTCCGCTAGCTTTAAGAGTCAGAACACGGTCTGCAACAGCAACTGTTGGCGATTGATAAATCTGATCAAATTGATGATTGAGCTGCATAATATACTCAAAGATACCATAAAAAAGGTTGAAATTTCTTATTAAAATCGTTTCATAATCATATATTCGTGGATAGGCGGGTTACAAGGGAATGACTGATATTTTTTTAACACCTTCGTAGCTATAAACACAGTACCTGACTTCGAATCAGGAAACTCAAACAAAAGACCTTTGAACCCATCACAGGTGAAATCAAAGCCCGTTTGAATCACGCCGCGTACCCTCCGCCGAAGGCGGGTCGCTTGCACGCTGGGTTATGTAGTGCTCATTATCACTTATTACAAAATGATATTTTTCATGTTTCTCAACAAATGCACAATGCGTTTTTTATCGTTTGTTTATCCAAAGTAAAGCTCATTCTCCTTCCAACAACTTTTGAAGCAAACATACGAAATCTTCAAATATATCTTCATCATCCGGTATTGACCACATATTCTGAAATAACCCAGTATTTGAGTGAATGTTCATTTTTTTCGGTTCCCAAATTCGGTGAATTGGGTACCGTCCACCGACAATGCTTGATGAGAGCTTCTTCAAAATCTCGTTCTGATTTTCGGTGATCGCAAAACCAGCCGGCTCCAGAACATTTTCAGCGATCAACACCAGATCATGATCATTCGTATCAGGGATTTTTCGATATTTGCCATCTTTGACAAGTCGTCCGCCATTTTTAAGATATATTGCCTTAAACAAACACTCAAGTGCCATGCCCCGTAACATTTTTAATACTTCTAAAACTCGGCCCTCAGGTTTTATATGATCCGATACATTAGAAGGGTCAATCGTTTTGTACTGCTGGAAAAGGAACTCGCTTGAAATCAACAAATCTTGTGCTGATAACTTCCATGCTATATGCGAATTACCCACTTTGTGATAGTTCCTTTTGGATTCATGGCTGAAATCCATACCCTTTTCTCCCAACTCAGTGATTACGAGAACAACTTTTTTTTCAAAACTACACCACTTGTTTTTCCCTGTGTGCTCTTTAGACAAATTTGTTTTAGCCACATAACGGGGGCGTAAGCTGCCCGCCGATTTGACAAACTCAACTCAATTTTACTCTGATAAATTTTAGCAAAAATCGTGCCGCATTCCCAGAGCCGAAGGCGGGTCAGCCTAACGCGGGGTTAGCTGGAATGCCAGTGCAATCCCCATGATGGCGTGTCACAGAAATGTACCTTATTTGAATCTTGAGCTCCTACATTTAGGGCTTCTTAATTACAAAAATGCATGTTATGAGATTACAGAGATAAGTGGGGCGCACAGTGTTCTCGATTAATATTGTTCTTTCTGT
>CAZBCD010000286.1:0-2848 GCA_964490205.1 uncultured Pelolinea sp.
TCTCCTGTGGTATTCTTAAATAATCACGGTTGCACTTGAGACTTGAATCCAAGACTCCAAAAAATGGCGTTAGATTTTCGTGAAAGATTACAGAGAGATTGGATTGGTCATTTTTCTCCAAAACCGATAGAATTAAAACCGGAATATCCGAATTCAAATTTGGAATATTATGAATACGGTCACGCTTTCGGAAAAGCTTACGATAAATACGCCCTACCTAATAATGAAGTGTTTAGAAATGATCTAGAGAAAATGTTGATAATTTACACAAAAGCAGTTGAACAATACCATCTTCATACTAATATTTAGATAATTTTTCAATCTCCTAATCTGAAAATATTACAGATAATCATGCCCCAACTCACCCACATCCTCAATCAACTGCACTCCCTGGCGAACACTAAATCCATCCCCGGCATGGCCCGTTTCGGCATTGACACAAACGGGCGGCTCGGTATATCCATTCCCCGGTGTGTCACTAAAATACCGTATATGTACGATATATTTCTTTAATAACCACTACATATGGGGGTAGAAAACGATTTCTTTCTGGAAGGTTGACATCCTAGTGCAATTGGTGCACCCGAACTATCTAGGAACTTCTTGTTTTTGCTTTTTTTCAATCGAAATTGGGATTGGTGTAACCAGGTTTTCCATTAATTGTGTAGCCTCAGATTGCATTTCCACAGAAGCGTGCGCATAAATATTCATCGTAACGCTGGGTTTGGAATGCCCCATGATTTTGGAGACTAATACAATAGGTGTACTGCGATTGATCATCAATGACGCAGCTGTATGACACAAATCATGAAATCGAATCTTGGGTAAGTTGGATCGCTATTTCAATCGATTCGGGAATCCTAAAAAGTAACTTAAGGCACATTCCTTCCAGTGAGGGTAGACAATCGAGCAGTATGGATAGAGTTCCTAACTGCTAATCCCCTGAAGGGAAGAGTGTCAATAGGTTGTCGTATCAAGATCCCCTTCGGTCGCGCATTCCCTGGATTGCGGTAAGTGCAGACGAATTGCTCCGCACTCAAGAGTGTGCTTTGCTTGGGGCGCCTGTTATCAGAGAATCATTGACCTGATATTCCTTCAACCACATTTGATGGGATGACTACCTATGTTGGCACTTGCGCTCTAACAGGAGGATTGGTGAAAAACCATAAAACCATCCCAATTACACACGAAACCGCTACGAAATAGAACGCGTTGTTCCAATCACCTCTAGCAAGACTTCCTCCAACCAGCACATTTACTATTTGCGGACCTAAATAACCTGCCGCTCCCCAGCCGGTATAGACACATGCGTAATTTAAACCGATATTTTTTAAACCGAAATAGTCAGATGTAATCGACGGCATCATTGCCAAAAAACCACCATAAGAAAAACCCATTAAGGATACGCCGATTGCATAAATGACATATGAACTGGCATATGGTAAAACCGCTGTAAGCGCAATGAGTTGAATTGCAAATGCGACAAAGATAGCGTTTTTCCTTCCTATTTTATCGGATAATAAACCGAACACCGGTCTGCCTACACCGTTAAAAATAGCTAACACCGTAATGACCGAACCAGCAACAACAGGCTTTAAGCCAATGACATTTTGTCCAAAAGGCGAAGCCTGGGATATCACCATGAGACCTCCGCTAGTGCCAATTAAAAATACCAGCCATATAAGGTAAAAAGAGGCTGTGCCTAACATTTCTTTTGCTGAATAGTCATAAGGCTTAATGGCAGTTTCTTTTTTCTTTGTTTCTAAAGCGCCTATAGATGCAGGGGGAGAATATCCGTGCGGAGGATTTTTAAGAACTAACCCGCAAGCTGTTATTACTGATCCGAATACGATACCGAAAATAAGAAAAGTATTCCAAATCCCAAATTTTTCTATGAGCAAAGGTCCTCCGATACCACCGAAAATTGATCCGGCGCCCATTCCCAAAACTACGATGCCGCTGATAAGTCCGCGTTTGTCTGGATACCATTTCAGCGCCGTGGACAGCGGCGTGACATAACCCGCCCCCATTCCAATGCTTGCTATACCAGAAAAACTAATCAGCATGCCTGTTTGTGTTTGACCAAAAAATCTTATTAAGATGAATCCTGCGCCCATCATAATCCCCGAAAAAACCGCAACTGGTTTAGGTCCCGATCGGTCTTGCCATCGTCCAGCAAATACCATCGCAATCGTAAAAACAACAATGCTGAGCTGAAAAGGCAGGGTGGTCTGTGCGGCTGTCCAACCTTCAGCCTGTAAAGGTTTCGAAAAAACCGACCAAGAATATACATTACCAATGCATAACATCATCAGGATGCCTACAATAGGATATTTCAACCTGCTTGACTGAGTTGTCACAGCCTGAGCCATTTCTTTTTGAGCCTTCTTGTTTGACATAACAATCTCCTTGTTTTTCTATACAAAATAAACCGCTCACTTATATTCGGCATGTAGGTCTTTTACATAACGAGATTCCACGCCAAATATTTTTGCCATCATTTTCACTTAAACCGGATGAAAATTGTAGCTGAATATTCATCAGTGTAGCATTATTTTTGTTATTCCGCATAATTTTTCGCTATCAATTTAACCTGACTCCTAAATTTATACCAGTTCTTATAATAGTCCAACGCTCCGTAATTTTCCTGATTGTTTTGCGTCATACCCTGCAGTTCGCCATCCCCGCCCCGCCTTCTTTTTCTTGTGTTTTCTAACGAACTAGTCACAAGCAGGTTTCTGTAATTAAAAAATATTACTTCAAGTTCGGGCAGATCTTTTATAAATCTGATATTGTATTAAGGATTGATGTGGCGTAAAGCCGCCACATAATCTCAGCTTGAACTAAG
>CAZBCD010000287.1:0-2817 GCA_964490205.1 uncultured Pelolinea sp.
GGACTCTACTAACTTAGATTAAAATATGTCCCGCAGGGTATGACGTATTACAAAGGTGAACTACTTCTCTGAATTCTTCTTTTGCCCCCTTAAAAGTATTTACATGGAAGAAAAGGACTCGCGTGACATCATCACTATCACCGTAGGGGATATTCTCTGTGGTTTCAGAAATCTCTTCAAGTGGTTTGCTTGGATCCAGAAGATTCTTCGTTCGATTTGGAAAATCGTTTGAGACGATAAGTATACATTCTGCTCGTTTTCCGTCTCTTCCGGCTCTTCCAGCTTCTTGATAAAATGCTTCGATTGAGCGAGGGAGATTCATGTGAATTGTGTAGCGAACATTTGGCTTATCAATCCCCATTCCAAAAGCATTGGTACAAGTGAGAATCGTAATTTCATTATTTTTAAAATCCTCTGCAAACATTGACTTAATTTCTTGCCAGGAATCTACAGGGATTCCACGGGGATTTTTACCACTATAAAATCCAACGTAATCCCCTATGCTTTCACGAACCCTATCAAAACCATTTCTAATACCAAATTCACCATTTACATGAAGAAAGAAGATAAGCCCAGAATTGGAAAAATCACCGGAAGGTAAGAAAAAGTTATTAGGAGATGTATTAAATTTCCGGGGAAGTGACGAAAGAATCCCTAAAAGACGTTCATGTTTTTCATCTGAACGACATTCATAGATCTTAAAATTTAATTCGTTTCGATCAAAGTTTTTTGGAGTAATTACGGAATCGAAATCAAGAATTTCGAGTTCTCGTCTAACATCACGAAGAACACTTCTTGATGCTGTTCCCGTTAAACCTAAAATTGGCGGGATGATTCTGTCTTTCTTACAATAATAACGAGAATTACGTGCGATATTTAAATAGCTAACTCGAAAATCATGCTCCCATTCTGATACGCAATGTGCCTCATCAATCACAACAATATTAATTGGGGCAAAAACCGTCACTGACCGAATGGCCGCCCGAAATTCTTTCATTTGCAATCTTTCGGGCGCGACGTAGCAGAATAGATAATGGCCTTTTGAAAATGACTCGAGTGCGGTTATTCGTTCATCAAGATTAAGTTGACTAGTAATACCAACTGTGCGATTAATTCCATATTCTCTTAGATTCGCGACCTGGTCATTAATTAATGCAATTAATGGATCGATTACCAATGTTATCCCTGGAAGGAGAAATGATGCTAATTGAAAAGCGATTGTCTTCCCTCCCCCTGTTGGAAGAAGAACGATTGAATCCTTTCCCTGAAGAGTTCTTTCAATTGCTTCCCATTGGCCTTCAAGAAAATCCCTTTTTTGAAAAATATATTTAAGAAAATATTGAACGATCTCTTTTAAAGGTTTTCGAATATATGAAGGCTCTGAACTTGGGATTGTTTGTGATATTTTTATTGGTAAATAAGTATCTGAGATGAAGAAAATGGGGGCTTGTTGGCTATTTCGCTTGGATGAAGAATTTAACGATATTATGATATCTGGCACTTTCTTTTTGCCTGGTTCGATCAGAATGAAATTGATCTCATTCCTTTGTATGCTGAATAGATTCAAGATCTTTTGGATAGTAGTAATAAAATCATTAACTGATATCTCAACAACTTTAATAAACCTCTCAATATCTGAAACCCAATAAGGTGGAACAACTTCTATTTTCCAGGGTGATTTACTGTTTAAATCAAACCATCCTCCTTTAATTGTTTCAAGAAGTGCAATTTGGATTTGATATGATACTTTTACCAAAAGCAAGATTTCAAGATCAGAGTTGTTTTTAAGATCAATAATTTCAAATTTCTTGAATTCTTGAAAGTGGTTTTCAAGAGATTCATCAATAGTGAAGTTGTGCTCGTCTTGATCAGAGGTTTTTATTCGAAATACTTTGTATCCAAATTGGTTTAATAATGCATCTCTTCTATTGTCTGCCTCTTCTGAATCCTCATGTTGAGGGCCATCGATTTCAACAATGAAGTTGTCAATCTTCGGATGGCTGAAAAGGAAATCCACTTTTTGATTAGATCCAGGATTAATTGAGTTTTGTGTAAGATTTGAAAAAGAAGCTTGAGGGAAAACCCAAGGTAAGATCTTATTCGGATTTTCATATCTCGAAACAACCTCTGAATAAAAAAACTCTTCACTATCACTACCAAATTGTGATTGTTTTAAAAAACTCCTCGGATGTTGGTCGACTTTTTGGAGTAGATCAATAAATTTCTCGGTTCTTTCAGTAGAATCATTAATTTGATCTTTAAATTGATCATAAACTTGTGGGGGGCATGGGATGAGAGAGCCCCGGAGAAGTATTTTCTCGAGAACTGAAAGAGGATTATAGATATCAGAGTCAATCTGTTCTTTTGAAGCTGGGAAATCTAAGCGCCATTGTGCGAATGCAGTCAGGTGATCTTTATTAAGTTTTTTTCGTTTTCTATTCAGTTGGGGAACTATCTTCGGCAGAGTCCAAACATTTTCAAAGATCCGAACCTGATATGATGGATTTATTGGTTGACATTCAACGACTTGTGGTTTCTCAAACTTATTTTCCGAATTATTTTCTAATAGACGTGCAACTATCTCGGGGATTTCTTGATCATGATGTTTCTCTTGGAATTCACCAGGAATTTCATTGATATTGATTGTTTTTTTACATCGAGGGTATCCGGAACATCCATAGAACTGCTGCCCGGCACGTCTTCCAGTTTTTGCAGTTCGTAGAACCATTCTCCTTCCACATGAGGGACATGTAGGGAAATTATTTGTATGTCGTCAAAACATTTGAGACAAAAGTTGCAATTTGCTAAGAGACACTT
>CAZBCD010000288.1:0-2800 GCA_964490205.1 uncultured Pelolinea sp.
ATTAAAGTTCCTTTATCTTGTCAATTTTGTCATTTGTTTTTCAACACCCTCATAAAGAGGATTTGAAATTTCAGATATTATCTATATAATACAAGTATTCATCATTGGTCGATAATCTGATTGATCCTCTTCAGATACTCAACCCAACAATTTGCGTCGTAGAATAAGAATATCGAAAAGAAAAATTTTTTCTTTTCCGCTTTTGTATGATTTAAAGAAGGGTAGGCGTAATGAAAACCGATAAAATGAGGAGTTCCTTACAACTGTTCGCGATTTTTATCATTGGTAGCATTTTATCAATCACAATATTTTCAATTATCTATGCAAATGAATATCGAACCAGCCCTCTTGAGAACCAGGAATGGGTCAGATTGGGAGGGCCACTGGGTGGTTTGGGATATGATGTTCGCATGGATCCGCGCGACTCCTCAGTGATGTATGTTACAGATGCATTTGCTGGGGTTTTCAAAAGTACAAATGGTGGGCAGACCTGGTTCCCGTCAACAAATGGAATTACGACACGAGTAGGAGATTCTGGGGACGCCATACCGGTTTTTTGTCTGACGATTGATCCTAATAATTCAGATATTCTTTGGGTTGGGACACAAGGCGTTCGCGGAGTGTTTCGGTCTGATGATGCTGGCCAGAATTGGGTGAGAATGGATCAAGGTATTATTGAGAGGGACGGCATCACTTTTCGGGGGTTTACAGTAGAACCAGGGGACTCTAATATAGTATATGCAGCTGCTGAAATTTCAAGTTGGGCTTGGGCCGGTGAAGAGACCCAGGGGCGTGAATTTGATTTGACAAAAGGAGTAGTTTATAAAACGATTGATGGTGGGCTTGAATGGAAAGCAATCTGGCGCGGAGATAATTTGGTGCGCTATATCTGGATTGACCCGCGCGACACACAAGTGCTCTATATCTCTACAGGTATCTTTGATCGCGAAGCAGCGAACTCAAACCCAGCTGCTGGGAAACCTGGCGGTGAAGGTATTCTGAAAAGTCTAGATGGCGGAGAGACTTGGGCACATGTTAATAACGGATTAGAGAATCTTTTTGTGGGTTCTTTATTTATGCACCCTGAAAACCCCGATATTCTAATTGCTGGTACTCACAACAATCAATATCCTCAGGGAGCGGGTGTATATATAACTATGGATGGTGGTCAAAACTGGGAGCAAACACTTTCAAATATTGGCATTGAATCTGTAGAATTCTCAATTTCTAATACAAATGTTGTGTATGCTGGTGGCGACCATGCTGTTTTTCGCAGTGAAGATGGCGGGTTGACCTGGCAGCAAGTCTCAAAAAGTGAATGGGGACCTCCAGGCGTTCGTGTTGGTTTTCCAATTGATTTCCAGGTTGACCCCCGTAATCCTAATCGTATCTTTGTCAATGCGTATGGGGGAGGAAATTTTTTAAGTGATGATGGGGGATTTTCTTGGGAGGATGCCAGTAAAGGGTATACAGGTGCTCAAGCGCGTGCGGTCGCAGTAGATCCCAAGCAGCCAGGAAGGGTGTATGCTGCTGCCCGTAGTGGTATTTTTGTATCTAACAATGGTGGGATTGATTGGATAGGGCTTAACTTTTATCCCGCAAAAGTTATGGAATGGAATACCGTTGCTATTTCTCCAGCTAACTCAAAACTAATTCTTGCAGCAAATAATTGGAATAATACCATTCTGGTTAGTGAAAATGGGGGGCAATCATGGAAAATAACAAACGCTCAGATTGATGAGGGAATAAAGTCAGGATGGAGCACTATTTCTTTTGCACCATCTAATCCAGAAGTAGTTTATGCAGGAACTGCCGGATTCTATTCTGCTGGATCTTTTGACCCAAGTATGCCGGGGCGGGGTATATATAAGTCTGTTGATAGTGGGGAGCACTGGAAGCCAATTAATACCGAGTTTACCGAGAATGCCCATATTCAAGGGTTGGCTGTAGATCCGAAAAATGCGTTGCATGTAGTTGTAGCTAGTACAAATAAGGGAATCTTGTCGACCCAGGATGGTGGAAAGACATGGTCTCGAGTTGCTCAAGGTGTGTCGTCTGAGGATGCGCTTTCAATATCTATCAGCCCCCATAGCTCAAGCATTATGCTAGCTGGCTTTGATAGACGGGGGTTGTATCGTAGTGAAGATAATGGGGCGAGTTGGGTAAATTCTACTATTGGAATGAATCCCGAAGCCAAGGTTACAAGTATTGTATTTGACCCAACAAATGAAATGGTAGTCTATGCTGCCGATATCCATAGTGGTGTTTATTTTTCTAATGATATGGGGAAAACATGGCAACAACTTATCAACGGGTTGGGTTTTCGATCTGTCACATCACTGGCAATATCTGGTGATGGTCTTGACTTATATGCTGGTGTAGAAGGCGGGGGTGTCTACCGGCTCAGTACTCATGATCAAGTATATTTTGACTCTTTAGCTCTCACGGCAACACCAATACTTAGGCCAGAATCGACAACCACCCATGTTCAACCACCCATGTTCCATCAGAAATAGTTTATCAACAGGATTTTGAGAATGGAAATGCGCCTGAATGGCATTATGATCCTGATTGGGAAATTTCACAAACTGATAACAATTTTGTTCTAGCAGGAAATGGGCTATTTAAAAATCCTAATGGATGAGATATTCAATCGTGGTAACTACTTAAACACTATCACAATTAAGGCTAAAGTTGCTGGAGTAAGTGGAAGCCATGTTGGAAAAAGTCTAGCGAAGAAGACCGAATTGTAATACGTCATACCCTGCGGGACATATTTTAATCTAAGTTAGTAGAGTCC
>CAZBCD010000289.1:0-2793 GCA_964490205.1 uncultured Pelolinea sp.
GCATACGAATGATTTTATCTCCTCATCCGTTGCACTAAATGTCTGAATTAACAATCTAAATAATCCCATTGATTTTTCTGGATCGCGTTATTTTTAAAAATAATTCTATTTATTAATATTCACCTGTTTTCCCCCTTCCGCCGCGATATTGATTTGCAGGTTGATCCCCGTTTTTCGCAGTCAATTCAGCGTCTGGATTGATTTATAAATTCTCCATTGTGCGGAGCTCACCATCTGGTCTGCAAACCGCCGCTTCTTCTCAATTATGGCTTGTAATTTATAGGCCTATTTTCCAATGCCTGATGGCTTTATTTGTCAGGTGAAGTTTGTTCACCCAATTGAGATAGAATTGTATCTACGTTCGTAACCCATGAAAATCCAAAGGCGAGATTGAGTAAACTCGCCAGATGCATCTCTTCGGTGATGCTCCCCGTTCCATCGGCGAGAAAAAACACCCGATAATCCCGATAGTAAGCATCGCGGGCAGTAGATTCACAACACATATTTGTCATTATTCCCGCAATAACAATATCCTCTATTTTAAGAACGCGTAATATGGTTTCCAGGTCGGTGTTATAAAATGCTGAGTAGCGGTGTTTGGATATGACTTTCTCGTTGTGCTGTGGAGATACATCCTGGTGGATCTCACTTTCCGGACTTCCTTCCAGGCACATACCTTCCCACCACCACCCCATGATCCCTGCGTCAAGACCATCCGCATGATGCACATGCTTGGTGAAAATGACAGGGCGATTTGCCTGCCGGAAAGCCTGGATCATCTTTTTGAGATTTGGAAGGATAGCCTGGCCCCCACAAGTATATGTTGGTGAAGCTGGGTCGAGGAAAAAATACTGCATATCAACCACCATGAGTGCGGCATTATCCCCGCAGAGGCGCATATTGTGTGTATTGTAGGAAGAAATTTGTTCAAGCCACTTTTTCCCTTTGGCGGCTATATTGTCCTGCGTGACATATGGTTTCATTGCATCTCCCGCGATTATTTTTATGGATTCTTGCTGAAGTATACACGCTGTGGGTGTATTCTTGTGGAAATTCATTATTTAAATTCTATTGGATAATTGTATTCTAATAGCCACTTGTTTATGCGATCAGCTGTGTTGTGAGGTGTGGAAAATTTTTTTCCCTGGAAGGAGGAGACCGCCACGTCGTGTTTCGTATTAATCGGTTCCAGGTGTTTTGGGATAAGGTTCTACAGTGATATGCGTAGAAGATTGCAACGCATCCTGCGGATGCTCGCAATGACATAATTCTTTAATTGGTGCGTTGGGAACCAGGGACAAAGACCTTGCAACTCTACACAGGAGAATTGCAAGACCTACGGATAGCTTATCATCTGTTATGATTGAATTATGTGTTGACATTATCTGGAGGAAAGAAAAATGGCTGAAAATAAGATGCCTTCCGGAGCAAGGCGCTTTGGATATTTTATTTCTATTGCGGTCAATGTTTTGATGATGTACGCGGCAAACAACCTGCTCAGGTGGAATGTGCCTTATCTGACAGAACGGTTTTCAGAGTGCCTTTGGGCAGTTTATTTATCGCTCTCCGTGTCGATCTTTATCCATTTTGTCTTTATGGTGTTTGACCGAAAGTGGTTCCGCAGTTTAATGCAGGCACTCGCCAATGTTTTTTCCCTGATTTCCATGTATGTGTTTCGGGAGGTATTTCCGCTTGATCTTCCAGAAAGCATGGAAAGAATGGTCAACCTGGGCTTGGTGATCATTTTGATATTGATCCTGTTGTCAATATTGGTAGAACTTTTCAATTCGTTCAAGTTTTATCGAAGCAAACCACAACCAGTTGATGCTGGTTAATCACCCAAGATAACGGCTTATTCCATAATATCCTTAATTGAAACCAATCAAAATAATTTTATCGATTTAAGGTGATAAAAAGAGACCATGATTTGCGCGGGCGACTTCCACGTCGCTGCGCAATGACATAATTCTTCAGGTGGTGCGTTGGGTATGCATACCCCGGATCAGTCTATAATTGAATTAGTTGCATGGAAAAGATGATTACCAAAACAGCTTATTTCAGGTTTTATGCAGAGCTGAATGATTTCCTGCCGAAGAAGCAGCGATTTATAACCTTCCCTCTCGCTTTTAAGAACCGGCAGTCTGTTAAACATCTGATTGAATCCATTGGCGTGCCGCATCCAGAAGTAGATTTAATACTGGCAAACAGTGAGCCCAGGGATTTTTCTTATTTGGTTCAGGACAAGGATGTGATCAGTGTTTATCCTGTTTTTGAGAGTTTTGATATAGCGGCAGAGAACAAGCTAAGGCCTGAGCCGCTGCGCGAACCTAAATTCGTGCTGGATGGCCACCTGGGGCGCCTGGCTGCATACATGCGGCTTCTGGGCTTTGATTGTGCCTACCGCAACGATTATGCTGATGAAGAACTGACGGAAATTTCCCATAATGAAAATCGAATCTGCTTAACCCGTGACCGCGGTTTGTTAAAACGCAAAATTATCAAGCGCGGCTACTGCCTCCGTTCTTTGGATTCTCGGCAGCAGGTGAAGGAGGTGCTGCACCGTTTTGACCTCCTTAGAAGCGTCAAACCTTTTCAGCGCTGTGTGCACTGCAACGGCATGCTTGAAGATGTGGACAAAAAAGAGATTGTGGATCAGCTGTTACCTAAGACTAAACGGTATTATGATGAATTCAGGCGCTGCTCTGAATGCGCCCAGGTTTACTGGAAGGGATCTCATTTTGAGCGTATTGTTAATATAATTGAGGGTTTGTTAGAGTAAGAGAAAAGGTTTCC
>CAZBCD010000290.1:0-2773 GCA_964490205.1 uncultured Pelolinea sp.
TAAACCTGATGAAGTCATTAATAATCTTGTTGCACTAAAAGTTTGAAACCACAATCAAAAAGTGTGGGGGATTTTCCATCAGGCATCGTCGCAGAGAATTCATGGTGAGTAACACATCCTTCACTTAATACCCGCTTGCTGTTAGCTTCAATTTCATCTGATATTTCATCGGGATAGCTATCACGAATGGAAGTCCCAATATAACCATCTAATGAAGAATATCCATCGGCAGCAATAGATGCGGGATTCCCGTATATATGTTTCAAGTCTTTATTCAGGATATAAGCAAATGCAGGTACATTTTCCATGAACGCGCGGAAGCGTTCTTCACTTATTTTCAGATTTTCCTCCGCCCACTTGCGCTCGGTGATGTCTTCACCGAACGATTGGTAGCTGATTGCCTGCCCTTTATGGTCGAAAAGCGCACGGTCTATCCAGCGCATCCAACGGATTTCGCCATCATGCCTGATTACATTATTCTCAAATGTTCGTACAGGGGACTCCTTTGTGAGAGAGGCGATACTCGACATAACTTTTTCTCTATCTTCCTCTACTATTGTGGTTTGTATGTTCATGCCGATCAGTTCATCATATTTTTTCCCGAAAAATTTACAGTAATCCTGGCTCGCGAATGTGATCGTCCCATCAGGGGTAAACCTGTTAATTAACCCTGGCGAATCTTCGACAACCGATTGGTACTGTTCCTCGCTTTGACGCAGCTGTTTATGTTTTTCCATCACCTGATCAAGCAGGTGCGCATTCTCGATCACACCGGCTAATTGATTTCCGATCGATTCCAGCAGGTCCAGGTGTTTTTGAGAGAAAGCGTTTGTCCTGGTCAGGTTATCGGCAAAGATGATGCCAATAATACGCTCTTTGAAAATGAGCGGAACAGCAATCTGGGATTTAATTTTGCTGATATTAGGTCCATCTAACGGCTTGAAATTGGGATCCTCGGATACATCCTTGATCAAAGCTGGTTCCTTGGTGTGAAAGAGTTCGCCAGCCTGGCTGCCATTAACTTCAAATTCAAGCCCTTTGATCTCGCTGTCAGTGAAGCCAGCCCAGGCCTGAACTTTGATTATTTTTCTTTTTTCGTCACACATAAAGACCGAGGCAGTTTGGGCGGGAGGAATGACCTCCACAATCTGACCCGCAATGAAAAACAGCAGGTCTTCAAGGTTGGTCTCAGTACCGGCCTGTCGGCTCAAGGCCAGCAGCGTCTCAATCTCCTGCTGCGCTTGCACCTGCTCGGTGATATCCATACAGGCACCGATCCATTTAAATGGTTTTCCTTCTTTATCCAACACAGGCAAGCCCCGATCCACCCAATGGCGCCAGTTGCCTTTCTTATCACGCACCCTGTACTCTTCATTAATTTGCTCTGTCGAGATCCTATGGTGTTCAACTGAATCCTTGAGCCGTTCTAAATCATCTGGATGAATCAGATTCACCCATCCTTCGATTGTTCTGGGTATAGTTCCTGGTTTATAACCCAGATTCTCATCAATCCCGCCAAACCACTCTAAATTGTTGCTCTCCAAATCCCACTCATAGATTAGGTCGCTCCCAGCACTAGCTGCCAGCCTGAATCTCGTTTTGGTTTGATAGCTGCCCTCATCGAGCTTGATATTGTACAACGCGAACGCGATATCCCCTGCTATTTCCTTGAATAGAGAAAGCTCCTCCTCATTGACGGTGATGTCGATCCCATAAGAAACCGATAGAACTCCATAAACTTTTTCAGCATGTTTCAGCCAAACTGTTATGCGCCCCATATCGGAATAAATATCCGCTATGGGACAGTCAGCGCAGGTCATGGATGGATCGATGATTTCCACCAGACCTGAACGCAACTGTGGCAGCTGAACACAAGCAGGGAAGTTTCCGCATTTCAGCTCTTTCAGCAGGGGTGTGAAGCCCTTTCCTAAACCGGATTCAGCGCTGTCTGAGTATTTACCGCGCTCGTTAAACAACATGATCCAGGCAGTGGAGTACCCGCGTGACTCTGTGAGAGTGCTGCAAACTTCACGGATCAATTTACCGCGGTTCTTTTCACGGACGATCAACTGGTTGACATCACGGATGGCGCGTAGTACGAGGTTAAGGTGCTCTATTCTCTCTTGCGCCCCAACGCGCTGAATGATCTTGCCTAAACGTTCTGCAACCACGTCTATCAGCGCACGTTCCTCTTTCAGGAAAGGTCCTTCATAATCCTCTGGTTGTTCTTCAAGGTAAAAAACTTCAACCGCTCCCTCACGCTTGCCTCCCACCTTGATCTCACTAACGAGCTTCCATTCTGTTTCGCGGAAGTTATCAGTTTTGTTTTCCTGGTTATCAAGCGTGATGCGGGCGCAGGTGATTTGCGGGTACTGCCAGGCGGGGGGCAGGAGCTCCACACACCCCTGAATGATCTCCGCTAGTGAGATGTCAGGTGTCTCGACCAGGTGTGAAATGCTGTACAGGCAGTCCAATTCTTTAACACGTTCTCCAAGTGCGTGGGCCTGTTTTTTGAAAATGCCGTTTTTCTGGTGGGATTCAGCTTTGATCGCCTGTAGTTCAGCAATGCGTTTTTGCAGGGCTTCTATTTCAGCCAATAATTGAGCCTTCGTCTTCGCTCTCATACTTCTCCCGCAATTATTTATCTAGATAATTTAGATACTGGTAAATCTATTATACATATTTTTACTATCGTAGCCTATACTGAAAAAGCACTCGAGTGATACTATGAAAGCGTCCCTGCCAAATTGCTAAACTTGAAGTAACCATTCAA
>CAZBCD010000291.1:0-2752 GCA_964490205.1 uncultured Pelolinea sp.
GTGAACTGCGGGAGGCGCTGTCGAAAGCACAGATCAGCGGGCGTATGCTCTCAGTAGTGGATCACTTCAAAGCCAGCGCGCTGATTGGCTTATCTAAGTTCTTTCCTGGCAGAAGAGACGAGAGATAGAATGCTTGAATAATGGGAGAATTGCGATACAATATTTGCACACACGGGGCGGTGGCGGAATTTGGCAGACGCAGAGGACTTAAAATCCTCCGACAGTAATGTCTTGTGGGTTCGAGTCCCACCCGCCCTACTGGGGTTTTTTGTTTAAGTATCCTGGTATTTCTCCAGAGTAATAATGTAAGTCATCTATACTTTAGTTCGCCTCCTTATCCATACTCAATATTGCCAGGATAGAGGGTTTTCGGAGCTGTTTCCCTTTTTGCTCTTGTTTTATATCCCTTTCTATTCGCTATCTAACCCGGCAGCCTCTCTAATTTATCCAAACGGTCCAGTTATAAATGTTAAAAAAAGAAAATAAGAGGTATTCCAAAAGTAAGTTCGAGTGTGATAAAGATCAGCCCAATTAGTGATAGCGTTTTTGCCTTTCTATCCTCTGATCTTACGCCTTTTATTCCCATGACTATCCCAATGACAATAGGAATGATAGAAGCAAGAAAATAACTTGTGAAAAATATGAAAATAATTACGAAGATTGGTGCTGTGATTGATATGATGCCAAATATTAAATGTTTTTAGATTCTTTTTCAGAAGACATTACAAACCACCTTTCAATTCACCATATACCCTGGCCGACCGAAATTAATAATCTGTAATACATACAGTAAGTAAAGATTACACCAGCAATAACAAATATGATCGCAAGACTATTAATGATCACACCAATTATTGATAACGTGTTTGCTTTTCTATCCTCCGATTTTTTTGCAAATCTTATTCCTGCTATTCCTGTTATTAAACCGATGATGTTAAGGATCGGGGACATAAGGAACACAATAGGTAAATAAAGGATTGGAGCCCCACCATTGTCCAAGTCTGAACTGAAAGAAAGACTTTCAAGTAATAAGGTCAATAGTAATAAAGAGAATAGTTGGATAAATGGTAGCGCGATTGAAATTTTTCCGTATCGTAAAAGACTTTTAGATTCTTTTTCAGAAGCCATTGCAAACCTCCCTTTAATTCAACACATTCATCATACAGGTAATTAGTGTGAAAAACAATGAGCAAAGATTATGGCAGCGGCTTCCTTACCGCCTAAAAGCGCAACCGACAAGCGAATGGGGGTCCCTTGTCGATTGCTAACCCTTAGCCATAGACGGCGGCAGGCTAATTAAATTATACGGTTTTAATTTATCAAAATCAATGATCGGATGATAAATGAGCAAAGATTATGATAACGACTTCTTGGCGTTCTTTCAGAACTTAAAATACGGGCTTGGTTTATGATTTATTATCTATGGGATGAATAGATCAATATCCGGGTTAAAAGGAGCATCAACTGGATCAGTTCTCAATAAATGAAATCACAAAAAGTTGAAAAATATTGCCCTTAAATATTATTCAAAACCAGATAAATAATCATGTAAAATATAAGGGAAGAAAAGCGAATGGAAGAAGACAATTCATAGATAAAAAAGAAAAGGAGAATAGTATGGGTAGACCCGCACCATTAGTACTGAAAATAGTACGCTTACTTAAGGATAGATTTATATTTGACGACAATGAAACAGGGCTTTACTTCGACATATCCCCGATAAAGCGAAACGTGCCAAACGAGAATGAGGATGGGCTTAATAACAGGATTGATTCAAAGAATCGGGTCTTGCAGGGTATCAGGACTTTAGACCCTCATCCGAGTTATCTTTGCAGTTTGTTTTTATTGGAAAAACAAGTGAATGCACTTAGCGAACAGTGGCAAGTGACATATGCCGCGAAAACGATTCTGATGATGTTCCGTCCGGGTGTAAGCGTAGAAGAAGTTCCTGCGATGCGAGTGTCGCCTTGGATGGCGTATACGAATGATGGATTCCTTTGGTCAAGCCCGAATAAGGTCTATACTTGGATGAATGGGGATAATTTAGGTCACAGATTCCCGGTGGTCAGCAAGGCCGTTGTTGATGCTTATGACTCCGGAACATCACCTGCCCCACAACCACCTCCATCGGACCCTGGATATCCGCCAGGCCCCGTTTATCCACCACCAGCACCGGTCGCAAGGAGATATACAATCAAGGGCAAGTTCGGCAGGAATGATGTTGACCTGACAGTAGAGATAGAATAATATCTGGGAGTCCAACACCAGGATATCCTGTGTGCGGGTAGCTTATCTATCTGCAAACGTATTGTTTTGCAGACAGCGAAAAACTGAATAATATAATTGAATTTTTACAAAAATTGATTGATGTAATGGTACTGCTTCAGTCGTGTTGTGTTCACTTACTAATTCATTCAGTTTGTCGTGCATTGTTATTGTCTTCGTCCATTATGCATAATATGTCTCGATCCTTTGGCCAGTTATCAATCAACCTGATCAATGTGTTCATTTATGTTCCCTTGCGTGAAGCCGGGGGACTGGCCCAGGTCGAATATCCGCGCTCTGTCAGGGTTTGAATATCTGAGAACCCCAATTTAAGCATCACGGCATGGATTCCGTGAGTCTTGGCAGTATTCTGCTGCTGCCCAAGGGCTTTTTTACGAGTTCTTTTTTCATTGCTATTCTTGAAGTGCAATGGATCTTGAATTCAACTAGTAAGTGCAACTTTGCAAGTGTTAGAGAGGTAAGCTGC
>CAZBCD010000292.1:0-2728 GCA_964490205.1 uncultured Pelolinea sp.
CTCTTACTTATAGTTTAGCAATTTGGCAGGGACGCTTTCATAGTATCACACGAAACTCATATAAATCAATCTGGAAAGGCGACTCAATCAAACAACAAAAATGAAATGTAATTTAAGACCATAATCAAATTTCAAGACGCCGATAGGGGTCCTTGATCAGGCTTTGTTTCATCACAGGAGATAGCACGCTATTTCCATTACTATGTAATGCTAAAATTTTGGTACTTCCTACAATACGCATGCAAAAACACACTCAATGAGAGGACAATATGGAGATTAATCGAAATCAATTAATAGCCTGGATTGAAAGGATATTAGATGATATACCAGACCCATATTTCATTGAGAATTTCCGCTATGTGGAAATTAATGATAAAGGGCAACGTTATTGTGTATATCCATTCTATAAAAGCCGCATTCCAAATTGGCTTTCTCAAATAAAAGAGCTTTTCAATAAAGCTTGAATAATAGCTGATACAATCGATATACCAGATAAAGATTTCCGGTCATTTTGATGTATTAAGAGAGCGAATAGAGGTTGGTATGAAAAAAGCAACAATTACATTTGCTGTGTTTATTCTTTTTTTGTCGGCGTGTAGTTTACTCGATGCGGGCAAAGAGAGTGAGATAGTCTCTGAGCAGAGATGCGGGGACGGTGTATGTGACGGTCCTGAAAACGCGGATAACTGCCCGAAGGATTGCACTATCCATAGCGGCACGGGTAGTGAAACCGCAAATGCGCAAAATGGATCAGATAACACGGATGATCAGAAATCTATTACCAGTGATGAAGGCCCAATGAATGACATCTTTGGTGAGGTGTATGCAGACATTTCAGTAACGAGGGAAGACGGCGTTGGCGACTGCGGTGTTGAACCCTGGGGTGTAGATCATATCGATGGTGGTGATTTCACCTGCCCGCCGCCAAAATATTGGTACGGCTATCAACTTGAAGCTACTGCTCAGCAGCAAGTCAACCTTATCCCGCAAGGGCAGGGTTGGGTGATAAGCCCCAGATCGAATGGCGGCGGTGTTTACCAGCAGGCATCTGCCTCGTCAGACGGCCAGAGAGTCTGCGAGCCTAAATCTATCAAAACAAGCCCATTTGGATTTGATGTTGACGGCGCCACCGCGGATGGAGAAATCACGCTGAATATCACCAGTAATCCGGTTGAAATTACCGCATGGGAATGCGATGGTGGGAATGCTTATGAGCGTGAGACTACCCTGCTGCTGATTGACTGGGGCGTTGCGGTTGGCGGAAATTACCATGACCTTTCAGTGCTTTTTACGGCTGATGACCGTACTTCTGAATCGAGATATCAAAAGACTTTTACCGCTGATATGAACCCAAGCCCTGATAACCGCGATCATGCACAAGTAACGCTGACATTCACCTGCATGCAAAAGCGGGATGATGCGACATCTTTGGAAACAGCCTGTCCCTGGTAATAAAACTGATTCTGTTGTCCCTTATAAAAATCAGTTTCGCCTGAAATGGACAATTGAACTCGCCGCCAATTAATTCAAAGTCCCTCTGGTCGTAGGGTTCCATCGACTCCTCGCCTGAGAAGAAAGGGATTGGACAAGTATTGCCTGAAATAGATTAAACAATTGGAGAAACCATGCAAGACACTTTATTGGAAAACATTAAACAAGCAGTTATTAATAGTGACACTGAAACCATTCCTGTCCTCACGGAAAAAGCGATTAAAGAGGGTTTTGAACCCCTAGATATCATCGATAAGGCATTGGTTGTAGGGATGCAGGTAGTGGGCGAAAAATATGAATGTGGATAATATTTCCTGCCGCATTTAATCATCTCGGCTAGCGGCATGAAGAAAGCCATGGAAATCCTTAAGCCACATCTTCAATCGCGCAATCAAGAAATTAAAAAAGCTGGTACAGTTGTTATTGGCACCGTCCAGGGTGATATCCACGAAATCGGAAAAACACTGGTGGCTACAATTCTTTCCGCCAATGGTTTTGAAGTGCATGACTTGGGAGTGGATGTTTCGATAGATAAATTCATTGAAGCGGTAAGAGAACACAACGCTAATATCGTTGGGCTTTCTGCGCTGCTAACTACCACCATGACCGTTCAGCGGGATATTATCGAAGCACTAAAAGAGCATGGGCTGCGCGAGAAAGTAAAGGTCATCATCGGCGGTGCGCCGGTCAACAAGAATTGGGCGGAGAAGATAGGAGCAGACGGCTTTGCGGATGACGCCATGCGTGCGGTGGCAGTTCTAAAAGAATTACTTAGTTAAAAGCTGATTGCTCCTAAACCTCGGGAATACAAAAAATTCTTTTATTCGAAAACACCAGGGATAATTATGAATATATATATATATATTCATACTTGAATCCAAGAAGTAAAAAAAACTCCCGATGGTGAATTACAAGAAATTATTAATGAAATTGAAAACCTTGTTGGTTCTTTTCCAATTGAGATTGATCATGATACGTTTTCGGTATTTTCTAGTCAACAATCATTTAAAAGAGATTTAGATCTCCTAAGAAATGATATGATGATTTTTTGTTCCTCTATGAAAAAAATAACTATAAAAAACTAAAATTGCCTATCGTAAAACTTTCTATATGTTTATTATTACAAGATACCTGTTTTGGCTGCTTAGATCCTTTTTCCCCTAGTTTGCATCTATTTATCACTATAACCCGGATTCTACGTCACCCAATCGGTAAAGGAAAGGCCTTCAAAAGGAAA
>CAZBCD010000293.1:0-2727 GCA_964490205.1 uncultured Pelolinea sp.
GGGAGAAGTCTCAACGCCAAGATCACCTCGAGCTACCATAACCCCATCAGCAATTTCTAATATTTGATCAAGATTAATTATCGCCTCAGGCAATTCCACCTTAGCTATAATTGGTATTAGAGATCGATCGGGATGCACCCCGGTAATAAAATCCTTTATTAGTTGGATATCTTCTGGTCCCCGTACAAAAGAGATCGCAACAGCGTCAATTTCATTCTCTAAACCAAAAATAAGGTCATCCTGGTCCTTTTGTGTAAAGCCGGGAATATCAAGACTTGTTCCAGGCAAATTAACCCCTTTATTTGAATAAAGAATACCTCCTAGAATAACCTTCGCAGATATAACCCTCGTACTAATTTCGATGATTTCCAGTTCTATTTTCCCATCATCAAAAAGAATCTTTCCCCCAGGTCGTAAACAATGAAGAATGTTGGGAATATCTAAATATATTTTTTTGATATCAAAGTGTTCAAAATTAACATCATGATTATCCAAGTCAATTTCTAAAGAAATCAGTTCGCCAGCAGAAAGTTCAACTCCCTCTATTGGAAGTTTTCCGACGCGTAATTTTGGTCCTTGTAAATCTTGTAGGATAACAACAGGTTTCTTTTTATAAGAAGGCAAACTACGAAGAATATTAATCACTTCTAAATGGGAGGCATGTGTACCATGTGAAAAGTTCAACCTGGCGATATTTACACCAGATTGAACTAATTCTTGAATGATCTCTTTGGTATTGCTACTCGGACCTAATGTAGCAACGATCTTTGCACGGCGATTCATGAAAATAAGTATAACAATAACAAGGATCTATAGTAATGTGTCACGAATCCTTTCAAGCGCCCAATCTATAGTATCTTTATCAATAATCAGGGGTGGTGCAAATCGAATTGTTGTATCATGGGTTTCCTTAGCAAGGATTCCCTTTTCACGAAGGATTTCACAATATTTCCTTGCATTACCAGCTTCTCTTTTCAATTCAACGCCAATCAATAAACCTCTTGATCGGACCTCTTTTATTTTTGACGAAGAAATTTCTGTTAAATGATCTGCAAAATATTCACCAAGATTTGCCGCATTTTCAATCATGTTGTCTTCAACAAGAACCCTCAGAGCTGTTCTTGCAACGGCAGCTCCAAGAGGATTTCCCCCAAATGTGGAACCATGTTCGCCTGGAGTAAACAAACCAAGAACAGAAGAGCTTGAGAGAACGGCAGAAACTGGATAGAAACCGCCAGATAGTGCCCTCCCGATGATAACCACATCTGGCTTCACTTTTTCATGATCACAAGCAAATAATTTACCTGTTCTTCCTAATCCAGTTTGAATTTCATCGGCGATGAAAAGGATATTATTATCTTTACAGACATTTGAAACTGCTTTTAAATAACCCTCTGGTGGAACAATTACACCTGCTTCCCCCTGGATAGGTTCCAGCATGATTGCTGCTGTATTTTCGTTGATAAGTGAAATGATTGAATCCAAATCGCCATATTTTGAGATCTTGAATCCAGGTGTATATGGACCAAAATCCTCCCGGTAGAGAGATTCAGTGGAAAAGGAAATGATGCTGATAGTTCTTCCGTGGAAATTGCCATCTGCGACAATAATTTCGGCTTTGTGTTTTTCAATGCCTTTTATTTGGTATCCCCATTTTCTGGATATCTTTAATGCTGTTTCAACAGCTTCTGATCCGCTATTCATTATGATCACCATCTCATAGCCCGTGAGATGGCAAAGATCTTTGTAAAGGAGGGGAAGCTGATCATTTCTGAAAGCACGTGATGTGAGAGTTAGTTTTTTTGCTTGTTCTAGAAAAGTTGCTAAAATTTTGGGGTGCACGTGTCCTTGATTAAGAGCACTATAAGCACTAAGGCAGTCTAGATACTTCTTCCCATCTGTGTCGTATACCCAAGCTCCTTCACCACGTTCTAGAACGATATCAAGTGGTTTATAGTTATGAGCTCCGTATTTTTCAGCAATAGCTATAAGCTGATTTTTATTCATTGTCTAAATATCTCCCAATAAATTCACAAGAATTGCTTTTTGTGCGTGTAGGCGATTATGGGCTTGAGGGAAAAGGAATGACTGTGGTCCATCTGCCACTTCGTCCGTAATTTCCTGGCCTCGGTGGGTGGGGAGGCAGTGCATAACGATTGCTGTTGATTTAGCAATATTCAATAAATCGGAATTTACTTGATAAGGAGGAAAGACTTTTTCCCGTTTTTTGGCTTCTTCTTCCTGTCCCATGCTGGTCCAGGTATCTGTATAAACAACATCAGCATCTGATACGGCTTCCTGTGGGCTACGCATTTGCATGATTGATGAACCGCTATTCTTGGATAAAACTTCGGCTTTTTTCCAAACTTTCGAATTAATATCATAGCCTTCTGGTGAAGCTATTGTGAAATTAATTCCCAGCGTTGCGCAAGCATGCAATAATGACACCGCTACATTATTACCATCTCCTATATAGGCAACATTCAGGTGTTGAAGTTTTCCGAAATGCTCATACATTGTAAAAATATCTGTAAATGCCTGGCATGGATGGTTGTAATCACTGAGACCGTTAATCACCGGAACTGAAGACCACTTTGCTAGTTCTGTTACATGATTATGAGAAAATACACGGGCCATTATTCCACTAACATATCCGGAAAGAACGCGAGCAACATCTGCAATAGATTCACGTTTTCCCAATCCTATTTCATTTGGGGAAATGAACAG
>CAZBCD010000294.1:0-2697 GCA_964490205.1 uncultured Pelolinea sp.
CTTTCTGCCAGCGGTCAAGAATTTTTTCCACATACCGCCATCGGCGTACATTATTCTGAACCGCGATCTGAATTGCTTCTTCTATCCACTCAACCGGATAAATGTCTTCCGCTTCTCGGAGGGAGTCTGCGATAATTGGCGTGAGCGGTCCAATGTTTTCCTGATACAGTTGAAAAATATTTGGCTGTATATGATCCAGAGTTGTTTTTGTTGGTTGAAACCCCCGCGATTTTTCTGAGGCAGCTTTTCTTCCACGCGGGCTGTTGATGAAATAGATATCGGGCTTTCCAATAGATCCGTTTTTAATTTTTAATAGAATATTATCAACAACTGCTTTTTCTAATATTTCAATAACCAACTTTTCTATTCTATCAGTAGATGATTCCAAGCCGCTAATGAAGATTTTATCTAATAAAATATCCGCTGCTGTTATAGGCATACCAAAATCGCCGATAGTATTTGCTTTCCATAGGATATATAAACAGAGTTTAATTTCATTGATATCTTCCAGTTCGGGAAGCAATTCACGGAAGAAAACATTGGGGATACCCGTAAACTCCTTGTTATTTTCCTGAAACCCATTGAAGTGTGTACTCATCATGGAATCTGTAATTTAGATAGTCGCCGCGTTATAGAACTGCGCCAGGTCTTTGATAAATACCAATTCAATATCCCGAGTGGGTCCATTCCTGTGTTTGGCTACCATTAATTCTTTCAACTCGGTTTTCTCGTTTTCGCTGGGGATCTCATCTTTTTTATGGATAAACATTACAATGTCAGCGTCCTGTTCCAGACTTCCGGATTCACGCAAATCTGAGAGCATCGGTCTTTTATCTGAGCGCTGTTCAACGGCGCGGGAAAGCTGTGCCGCGGCTAATACCGGCACGTTTAATTCCCTGGCAAGTGTTTTCAGGTTTCTAGAAATGTAGGAGACTTCCTGCACACGATTATCTGTGCGGGATTCACTGGACATCAGCTGAATATAATCAACAAGCACGAGATCGATTTGGTGTTCTAAGTGGAGCCGGCGGCATTTTGTGCGCATTTGAATTGGAGTGAGAGCTGGTGTATCATCAAGGTAGATCTTCGCATCTCCCAGCACTTCGATTGCTTTCGTAAAAAGGTCCCATTGGTCTTCGTTAATCTTGCCGGACCGTAATGCCTGAGTATTGATACCTGTTTCCTGCGCGATCATGCGCTGCACTAACTGTTCATTGGACATTTCTAAGGAAAACATTGCGACATGTTTTTTGTGTTTCATAGCCGCATTCTTGGCAACTGTGATCAGGAATCCGGTCTTGCCAGAAGCAGGCCGGCCAGCGACGATCAGGAAGTCTGATTTTTGTAAACCACCAAGCAGCTTATCAAGATCAACTAACCCGGTTGGTACACCATAAACCTCTTCACTGCGTTGGTAAAGTTGTGAAACGCGGTCATAATATCTACTTACTACAGTTTGAATGCTTTGAAGATCACGTCTGATCCGGCGTTCGCTTAAGTTAAAAACGGATTTTTCTGCTGAGTCAATGATTTTCTCGATTGGTTTATTCTGCTGGTAGGCAAGTTTTGCCATCTCATTCGCCGATGCGAGCATGCGCCTGCGTACAGAGGTTTCTTCTACGATCTTTGCGTAGGCTTCCGCATTCAATGAGCTGGGGGTCTGATTAACGAGCATTAATAAATATGCCTGCCCCCCAATCTCTTCAATTTGGTTTCGATTTTCAAGTTCTTCGCCGACCGTAAGAATATCAATAGGAGATCGATTCTCATGCAGATAGGTAAAAATGTCCCAAATCCATCGATTTCGGATGATATAAAAATAATCTGCTTCTAAAATCTGGGCGACATCATAATAAGATTCGGGATTAATTAGAACTGATCCAAGCACAGCTTCTTCTGCCTGGCGGTTGTGCGGTTGGGATTGAATTGTCTCGTTTTCAGAATCCTGAATGTTGAAGTTGTTTGCCATTAGATTATCTAATTATATTAATCATCTTTTTTTTCTGGTTCGTCTTCATCTGTGCCATTATCTTTGGTATCGCTTTGATTGATTTTTTTTTCCAGATAATCTTCAAAGATTGATAAACGATCTTCTCCAAGTGTCAATTGGTCTCTTCCCGGTTGTGCTTCCTCTTCACTATTAATAAATTCATCTTCTTGCTTGCTTTCTTCGGGAATGATTGATGCTTCATCCATTACTTTTTCTGAAACCATGATCGGAACGTGGGCGCGGACAGCAACAGCGATGGCATCTGAAGGCCTTGAATCGATTTCTAATTCTTTGCCATTAACCTCGACAACCAATACACCAAAAAAGATATCGTCTTTTAAAGTCTTAATGACAGCTCTTATCAATTTTCCCTTTAGAGAAGTTATCGTATTCTTTACCAGATCATGAGTTTGAGGGCGGGAAACTTCAATTTCCTGCAGCGCGATCGTGATAGCTTCCGCTTCATAAGGGCCTATCCAAATAGGAAGAAAACGGTCTGCATCAATCTGCTTCAAAACGACAATTCGCTGCTGATTTGTCAAACTAACTCGCAGGCTGTCGATCTTTACTTCAATGAGCTTTGCCATCCGTTCCTCCACTGGAATATTATTTTAACATGCTGATGTTTTTTATCTTAAATAATGTGGTTTTTTAAGTCTTGGATTCAAGTATCAAGTGCAACAGTGATTATTTAAGAATACCACAGG
>CAZBCD010000295.1:0-2690 GCA_964490205.1 uncultured Pelolinea sp.
TTATACTTTAGATACTATTACAAACTGTCTTGGAGGGTATGACGTATTACAGTCCGTGGGTTCGGGTCCCTCCGCGCCCATTATTTATTTAAGAGCAGCGTTGGGGTCGTGGTGGTAAAAGACGTAACGCGTCCTCACAGGGGACTTGTAACCCAACAGGATAGTAGTAAGCCATTAGATTATTGCAAAAGCCCCTACAAGGGGGAAGTCGGGGGCATTGCAGTGAGTAATAGTTGTTTTGGCAATAATCTACAAACACAGAAGAAGGGGATTGCCATACCTTCTACGCAGGTTCGCTTCTTGCCACACTCGCTTGCAACTCTCGCCCGGAGTATTGCTAGTCAGTCTCTCATACGCCTTGATGGCATTGGGAGACTCGGACGACATAAACGAGAGTTTTGTAAGCTCGTCCGCGCCCATTTTTTAGTTTAGAATTGATACTTATGAGGAAACAGGTTGTCAGTCTTTTCTATTTTTCAGGCACGGGTAATACATGGTGGGCAAGCGAACAAATTGCCGAAGAATTGACCAAACACGGATTCCGTGCGAACGCTCATTCGATCGAGCAAGTAACCGGGGAAGAAGCGGCCACTCTCATTGAAAAATCATCTGTTATCGGGTTGGGGTTTCCCATATACGGGTCGGATGCGCCCCGCATTTTCCATGATTTCATTCGTGCTCTCCCCAAGCAGAAAGTACAGAAACCTGTGCTCGGATTTGTAACCCAGATGGTCTGGTCGGGAGATGGAATTAATTTTCTTGACGAAGAATTATCCAGCAATGGATACCGCATCCGCTGGGCCGCCGAATTTAATATGCCCAACAATATTGCCCTGCCCGTTTTTCCGCTCCCTTATTCATCTGATTACAATAAATTTGAGCCGCAGTTGGGAAGATGTTCTCAGAAGATTACAGATTTGTGCGTGAAGATCGCGAACAACGAGGACTACCGTCAGCATAACCGCTGGATTCATACTGCTTCCGCATGGATACAGCGAGGTCCTTTCCGCCTGGTGCATGATTGGGGAAGAAAATTTTGGTCGGTTGACCCAGATTCATGTACCTCCTGCAGACGCTGCGAGCGAATCTGTCCAGTTGAGAACATCAGTATGCGGGATAGGTTGCCTACCTACGGCAGTGAATGCGTCTACTGCATGCGATGCTTTAATTACTGCCCCACACTCGCCATTCACTATATGGGGATGAAAAACAAGCGCGCGAAGAACAAACTCCCATTCCAGGGGCCTGTGCCCGCTTTTCGCCCGGAAATGATCACAAAGGAATCAATTTATATCCACTTTGAATAAAGCATGTGATGATACATAAAATAATAATTGAATTAAAACATCTCATCAGGTATAAAATACCCCATTAGTTTCAAAAATCCATTACTTTCAATTTAGAATGATCAGACTACCACAACGCATCAATATAAAAATTAAACAATATGAATTTACGTCGCTGATCCCATTGTGGATAAGTACGTTTATCGATATCATTGGATTTTCAATCCTGATCCCATACCTACCGCGTTTCACGACTGACTTTGGGGCTTCCTTATTCCAGGTCGGATTGTTACTCTCCGCAAATTCTTTCTTCAGCTTATTCGGTAATATCCTTTGGGGTTCATTATCAGATAAGTACGGGCGAAAACCCATCCTGCTGATCTGCCAGTTCGGAACTTTGGCCGGGTTCATCATTATGGCATTTTCTGCAAATTTAACAATGTTATTTGTTTCACGAATAGTTGATGGAATTTCCGGCGGAAATTATCCGATCGCCAAAGCTGTAGTGGGCGACATCGTCCCCTCTAACAAACGCAGTAAAGAGATGAGCAACATTGGCGTAGCATGGACTGTCGGCAACCTGATTGGCCCTGGAATTGGTGGACTTCTTTCTGGTTTCGGAATATTAGGCCCTGGTTTATTTGGCGCGGGGTTATCCTTAACCACAATTTTAATCACAATATTTATTTTAAAAGAAAGCAATCCCCGCCTGACAGGTACTGCATCCACATCTGAATTGTCCGCCTTCGAAAAGAAAAAAGCGATCTCTCTTTCTCTTCTCAAACAGCACGATCCGCGCCTCCTTCTCATTCAGAATTTGTTCAATAATATATCTTTTTTTATATTTATCACCACAGTCTCCATCTTTGTCGCACAGCGATTTGATCTCACTGTTGCAGAAATCGGATGGATGATCTCTTCAATGGGGTTGATCAAGCTGTTTGTAAGATTTTTGATATTTTCACCCATGCTGAAGAAATTTGGCGACAAAAAAACAATTCTGATCGGTTTTATTACGTTTCTCGTTGCCTATACCTGGCTGATCTTCATTGATCAACTCTGGGAATATATGGTCATTTTCGTGCTGGTTGGTTTCGCCTCGGCGTGTACATTTGCAGTCATGAGCGGTATGATGAGCAGATCAGTCGGGCAAGAGCGCCAGGGAGAAATGATGGGATTGAGCACTGCGGCAGATAATGTTTCACAAATCCTTGGCCCCTCTCTTGGAAGTTATCTTTTATCCCTGCCTTCCCTTTTCTTGTACGGGATACCAACTGCTGCTTTCAGTTTGATCACGCTGCTGTTGAGCTTCATCCCGCTCCAAAAAGAGTGAACCTCAATTGTTCATACAGATGAGGTGCACCCCATTTTTAGTACCACTTAGCAATGTAAATAGTGTGGTCT
>CAZBCD010000296.1:0-2688 GCA_964490205.1 uncultured Pelolinea sp.
GTAGATCTCTCCGTCTTCATAGGCATCCCCACCTACTTTTTGTGAAAACGCGAAGCGATCCATCGCTGGATTCAATCGCAAGTTAGTTATTTCATAAGGTGAACTGTAATAAAGCTCAACTTTCTGTGTGTTGAGATCCAAGGAGTAAATCCCCCACCTTTCTTTATGCGGGAGGGGGGCAGTAGGTTGTGAATTGAAGATATTTTGCTCACACGCCAATGCTGTTAGGATGAGCAAACTGATAGAGCTAATGATCTTGAAATTTTTCATATCAAATCCACCTTGCCAATAATTAATTAAAAAATCATGTCAACGAGGTATATAAACTGCTCGCTGATTCAGCAAACAGGCATGTCTTCATTATAGACAATCTTTAGAATTTCTCACGCTGTATTCTGACCTGGTGAAAGCGGACCGCCTCTGTGCGGGGTTAGCCAGCACTCTGCTCAAGCTCTTGCCGGTCAGCCTTTTTTAGCCCTTTGACCACCAATTCATAAGAGTCATCAATCATCTCAAGAATTTGCTTATCTGAAATTCTCTCATCAAGAGTTATTGTGTTCCAGTGCTTTTTATTCATATAATATCCAGGCTGCACTGCTTGATATTGAGCACGTAAAATTTGGGCGAGATCTGGATCACATTTAAGCGTTATACGGAGTGGTTTTTCATCCCAGGCAACAAGGGTAAACATTTTTCCTATAACCTTGAAAACCAATGACCCCGGCCCAAAAGGAGTATCTTCAATAGTTCCTTTTTTCTTGAGAAGATATTTATGAAGGGGTTCAAATTTCATAATTTATTCTTTTATTTTAACGGCTTCTTTTTTCCTGTCATCCACCTTTTGCTCATGAACTTGTATAAATGAAAAATTTAGTTTCTAATCTGTCAATCCACAATCTGCCAGACATGGACAATCGGTTTGGCGTCATCGGCGTATAGCTCCAGTACATACAGTACACCGTTGGTGCGATCATAGGCAACATCGCCAATGCGACGTGTGCGCTGGTCGCCCCAGCCAAGATCGACCTTGTCCCATTCGGGCGGGCTGAGGTAGAGATATTCGTCAATATCAAGCGTGGCGTAAGGCTGCGGCTGCCAGGATTCGATCTCGCCGTTTGCGACTTTTACAAGATCGTTGGCGTCATACAAGATAATCTGTGCGTCAAAATGCGTTGACCACCAGCCGCGGCCGGAGATGCAGGTTCCCGCTTCTGCATCGCAGCAGCCGTTCAGGTCCTGCGCGGCGCAGGGTGAACCATCCGCGTTTCGGCACATGTTTTCATAGGCATCTACTTTATCATCCACACAGACATATTGAGCCCCGTCCGGGTGCATATATCCGTACCAGTATTTTTCTCCTGTGCCTTTAGTGCCGGCAAAAAGGACGGTTTGTTTCCCGGAGCTGGTTGTGATCCAGGCGCCGCCCTCCCATTCGTCAGGATGCTGGTAGCCGTTCAAGCTGCGAACGATCTCATCGCTGTTATAGGCATTTTCGTAAAGAAGCAAGGGGACTTCTTCCAAATGAGCGCCGTCAGGCGGGGCGGAACCATCTGCCTGCCATGGGCGGTAAGCGAAGAGTGAAGGCCCCATCCCGCCCATACCGCCATCGCGCATACGTCCAGTGGCGAGGTAGCGGCCGCCGAGATAGGCATCTGCCCACGTTGCGGGGATTTCGAATATGTAGCCAGTTGTACTGTAGGGATTGTGATCACCGATGTGCCAGAATCCCTGCACGTTAGGCGCGGTAAGGTCGGGGTTAAACCAGCCGTGAGACTGGTCTCCGGGAACCTGTAAATGCTGCCCCCAGCAGATATGGATTTTGGGACCGGTTTCGGGACGGTTGAGGTAGGTCAGCCCAATTCTGGGAATTTCTTCGAGATGCGTGAAATAGCCCGCCAGTACGTTTTGGAAATCTTGTAAAAATTCAGCGGTGTTGAGGTCTTCGATGTTGCGTGAAATCACCGGGGCGGGGATGTTGACCTCCGCAATCTGGTTGCCATCCGGGAGGTCGCCGTAGGCGATGCGCTCGTGTCCCATAACGAAGAGGGAACCGGTGAAACCGTCCTGTGCGCCGGAGGGGTTACCGTCCGGGTTGAAGGTCATGGCGTTCCCGCTATACGCAAAGGTTTGGGGACGCTCGTCTCCGCCGGGGAGGCGGAATGCGCCTATGTATTCCAGATTCTCAACAGGCAGAGCATCCGCAGAAGGCGGCACTGCCGGGTCTTGGGAAATATTGTCTGCAGCGGGAGCAGACTCAGATTCCGTCTGAACCGAAGGCGTCTGTCCGAGGGTGCAGGCCAATATCGTTAGCATTAAAACCGTCAAGATAAGAGTGTTTCTTAGTTTTTTCATTAGGTCTCCTTTAAAAGGCGGCTGTATGATTGACCTTCTCATTATAAGGAATTGTGCAGGTGAATTTTATGAGGATTCTCCTAACGATGTGTTTTTTTGATAGATACAGTATAGAATTTTTTATTCTTATTAGTCAAGTTGCATTGATCAAAAAATACATAGTATATTTTTGGTTTATATGGCAATGTTTTCTGCGATAGTGACTAACTGGGTGCAAGGCGGAATAATTGCACCATTTCCGTTTATATTCAGCAATATATAACAGTATATTCTTTTCCAAGGTGACCTGACCCCCAAAAACTGATCCAGATACAGTGATAGTATCTGGAAGTAAAT
>CAZBCD010000297.1:0-2680 GCA_964490205.1 uncultured Pelolinea sp.
CTATTATGTCTATTGTTTCTATAGTTTCTACTCAGGTTGCACCACGGTTGCACCACGGTTGCACCATTTGCATAAGAAGGAAGGGCAACTTGACACATTACTTTTCGAGAATCTATTGATATTTCCTCCCTAGATTTCGTTTGCATAATGCTAGTGTAATAAATTTGAAAATTATTAATATCAATGGGTTAGCAATATTTTTCTTCAACTATATAATTGGATATACAATAATAATATGCTTACCAAGAGTGGTCAGGAAATTAAAAAGGGAAATAATTCAAAAACAATCTACACAATCGGTCACAGCAATCTTGCCGATTACGCATTCATTAAAAACCTTCTGGATATAGGTATCACTCTATTAGTTGATGTGCGAAGTTCTCCGTACAGTCAATATGTCCCACAATTCAATCGAGAAACTCTTAGTAAATCTCTCCTTGACGCTGGGATTGATTACCAGTTTTTGGGCCATCAGCTCGGCGGGCGGCCATCTGATCCTTCGTGCTATTTTTCAAGGGAGATCCCTGAAGGCAAAGCTGATTACCTACACGTGGTCGACTATGAAGCTGTTATGACAAAACCATTCTTCCTCGCTGGTATTGAAAAACTCAAGGGAATCGTGGAATTGGAATGCGTTGCTGTTATGTGCAGTGAAGAAGACCCCGCGCATTGCCATCGCCATCACCTAGTGGGAAATTACCTTATGAAACAGGGATACACACTGTTTCATATCCGACGTGACGGGATGAAAATCAATGGCAAACAGATTCGGCCACTACCAAAAGCAACCAACATACAACAACTTGATTTATTTGGATAAGATATCAATGAAACTCTTTACAATTGGGTTTACCAAGAAAACAGCAGAAGATTTTTTTTCCATCTTGGTAGAAAATCAAGTAGATCTACTAATTGACATCCGCCTGAATCCAAACAGCCAGCTGGCTGGGTTCTCCAAACAGGAGAATCTGCCATATTTCCTAAAAAACCTGGCAGCTTGCGACTACTATTACGAACCGTTGCTTGCACCAACAAAATATTTATTAAGTTCATACCGTAAAGAAAAAGACTGGGTAGCGTATGAAAAAAGATATACTGCCCTACTGGAGGATCGGAAAATACCGGAATCATTAGACAAAGGTAAATACGTTAGCCATCGGTCATGTTTGCTTTGTAGTGAACCTACCGCTGAATTTTGCCACCGGCGGCTGGCGGCGGAATTTATTAAAAAATTTTGGAATAATTTGCAGATTAAACATATATAGATAATTCTAATCTCAGGAGGGTTAGAAAATTGCACGCAGATATGATCGTAACCGATATCACTAATATGACCCATGGAAATGTATGCATTGCTGGCATGATTGAAAATAACCGATGCGTCCGTCCAGTTATCAAGGGGCGATTTTCGCAAGATTGGTGTCATATTGATGGGCATAATATCAAGCCTTTCTCTCTTATCACACTGAATTTTGGAAATACAAAACAAGATCCGCCCCACACAGAAGATAGATATATTGATCCCAACGACGTGGTTTTTCAGCGGAATCTGCTAGAAGTTGAAAAACTCCAATTGCTTGAAGATATTTTTGATTCAAGTGTAATAGAGATCTTTAATGCCCCTATAATATCTGCGGGGGATCAAAACGCATTTTATGTCCAAAAGGGCACAGGAAACCGATCTTTGGGAACCATACGTCCGGGTAAAATCATAGAATTTATATATTGCCATTATCCAAATGGTTGGGATTACCGTTTAACATTCAACGATAAAACCAAAGCGCAATATACAATCAAGATTGTTGATCTAACTTTTCAAACCTACTTAAATAATCTGCGAATCACTCAAGAGTGGACATGTGAACGTATCGAACATCACGTACTTAAAAAAATATTAAATAGAGATGATGTGTTCTTTCGCATTGGACTGGCAAGAGGATGGGATAAATTCCCGAAGCGCTGCTATTTACAAATTAGTGGGATTTACACTTTTCCAGACTATTTGAATGGTGCTTCCTTTCAAGAATTACAGCAGCGAATCAGAAATTTTAGAGAAAATGATATTCCTTTTTAATAAGCAATAATGATATGTGCAAAAATATCTTATTCGTACATTTTTTGAACATGAATCAATTAAGATATATTTGCGGTATTTGAACACATGACCAAGGGATTATGAGTCCTATGGTTTAAAGAAGCCTTCACATACCCCCAGATGTAGTCTTTTTCGTGGTTTTTATGCCCTTTTTCCCAGATATGGCGGTTGTTAAGTTTCAATAATCCTATGCTCTAATTATATCAAACAAAAAAGGGCGATTGAACCTTCAGATTATGAGGACTTTGCTCTTTCCGTACACACTGTTTATCGAAATTGAAATAGGTTAGATACCTTAATAACATCTTTTTATTTGTCTTCAAAAACACATCGGAATCCCCAATTTCCTGATCCATAACTTTCTGTATCAGGATTTCCCGCTTTCGCACGATAGGATGTTCGTATATAATCTTCGTTAGCAAAGAATGATCCACCTCTAAGACCATGTGTTTGTCCTGAAGAAGGTCCGGTTGGGTTTTCCGATGGACTGCTTGCATAATAATTTTTATCATAGTAATCAGCTAAATATTCCCGAGGGTGTTGAAAAACAAATGACAAAATTGACAAGATAAAGGAACTTTAATA
>CAZBCD010000298.1:0-2667 GCA_964490205.1 uncultured Pelolinea sp.
TGAGGAGATTTCACACATTTACGGGTGGTGCTAATTTTGGGGTTCAGCACCCTCTTACGCTTTCAAAGTTGCACTTGCTAGTTGAATTCAAGTAACATTATCCAATATAATATATGGAAATTTATTTTAAAAATGTGGAGCATGCGATGAATATTATATATATTGCCGCGGGGTTTTTACTTTTATTCTTAGGCAGGAAATTATTCTGGCTTTTTGTGGCTGTTGTGGGTTTTTTGGTGGGTTTAACTTATATTCCACAGATCCTTCCCGGCCAAACAGAAACAGTCCTCATAGCGGTAGCATTGATAGCAGGGCTTTTAGGCGCGTTGTTGGCTGTTTTGCTGCAAAAATTCGCAGTCGGATTAGCAGGACTGGCAGCAGGCGGTTACATCGCATATTATCTCCTGCAAATAATCACACTAAATGTAGGTGAATACCAATGGCTCGCGATTGCGGCGGGCGCATTGCTTGGCGCCGTATTAGCTGGTTCTATGTATGGTTGGGCACTGATCCTTCTGACTTCGGTAAGTGGGGCGGTTTTAATTACGCAAAATCTCCCTCTAGATATGCCAATCAGCGCCGTGATATTGCTGGTATTAACAATTGTTGGTATCATTGCGCAGGCGCGCATAAAAATTAAAGAATAATATAAGGGAGTGAAAATGCAACTTGGCGATGCACTGAATGCTATCAAGATCTGGGTCGAGCAAATTATCAGTTCGATGGGATATGTAGGACTTTACCTGGTCATGTTCCTGGAGAACGTATTCCCACCAATCCCCTCCGAGGTGGTGCTGCCCCTGGCGGGTAGTCTAACCTTGACGGGGCGATTTTCCATTTTCTGGATTACAGTCATTGGAATGTTGGGCTCTCTAACCGGCGCATTTTTATTTTATGGATTGGGTAAGTGGTTGGGTGAACCGAGGGTACGGACAATCATAGAAAAATATGGGAGTTACGCACTTTTATCCACGAATGACCTGGATCGATCCCTGGAATGGTTCGATAAATATGATGATTGGGTAATATTTTTCTCCAGAATGGTCCCGATCGTTCGGAGTTTGATCTCGATTCCCGCAGGAATAGCCAAAATGAATATAGCCATGTTCAGTTTCTTTACTATTCTAGGTACAGCCCTGTGGAGTTTTCTGCTCGCGTTGGGAGGCAGACTGCTGGGAGAACAGTGGCCGTTGATCGCGGAATTCATTAATACCTACCAGAATATCGTATTGGTCATTGCGGTATCTGCTGTGCTGCTGTTTATTGGATCACGATTATATAAGAAGAAAAAATAATTAAAGAGCCTATCTAGTTCAAAAGCAGCGTATTAGCTGCTTTTTTTATTCCTGAAATTGCTATAATAAGAACGAGGGATTAAATAGAGGAGAAGATGATGTATACAAAAGAAATTCGAGTGATTTTGCTAATCCTGTTTTTAGCAGGGTCAATACTTTTCTCTGCGTGCGGGGGGGCACCATCTACTGAGATGAATGAGGAAAATCAACAATCTCCTGAAGAGCAAGTACCTGAAACCGTTCCGGAGGAAGAGGAAAGCGCTCCAGAAGCAGAGGAAAGCGCTCCACCTGCCGAAAAAGCGGCAGCCGAACCTCCATCAGATCCACAAAAGATAAAATTCACAACGAACGATAGTATTGAGCTAAATGGCGTGTACTATCCCGCCAGCTCAGCTTCTGCGCCACTTGTTATTCTGATGCACTGGGCGCTGGGCGATCAGGATGATTGGGTAGAAATCGCATATTGGCTGCAGAACCGCGGGATGGGGGGGAACAGCACGAGCAATGAAAGCACACCCTGGCTAGATTCCTCGTGGTTTCCTACTATGGAATCTGAGAAATCTTATAACGTGTTCACGTTCACGTTCCGTAATTGTGAAAATGGATGCAAAAGTTTTGAACGGGAAAATTGGTATTTTGATGTCCAGGCGGCGGTTGAATATGCTTATGAATTGGACGGTATTGACAAGGATAATATCATCATGATCGGGGCGAGCATCGGTGCGGATGGAGCCGCTGATGGATGTGTGCATTTGAACCAGATACACCCGGATGCATGTCAAGGAGCCCTTTCTTTTTCGTCAGGTAACTATCTAACGATCAATTACGAAGAAATGGTGAAGGAATTAGATGCGGCGAGTGATCCCAAGCCGGTTTGGTGTCTATTTGCAGAATCTGACCCAGAATCAGCAGACGTGTGCGGCTATATCAGAGAAGACAACTATACACCTTACCCATATTCCCTTGATGTGGTTTTTTCAAATGGGCATGGAATGAATTTGATCGTTCCCAATCAGGATCCAGATCCACTCGAACTCATGCTTGAGTTCTTGGCATTGGTTTCCTGATTGACCGAATGAATAAGACAACCTTGAAAAAAGTAGCATTGTATACAAAGTTATCCAATATAATGTGATTTTACTAAGTCGACAAGAAACTATTTGAATCTATTCCTATTCATTTAGGAGAACTGATCCTTGAGGATCAATACAACTGAACATTGTATAAATTTTGTATTGACTGTGTTTATCTCACGACAAAGCGGCGGATTTGCGCGTCAGCTAATCCGTTATCTTTGTTGGTTAATATCACCCAAGCGATTGAGGTGCACCCCATTTTTAGTACCACTTAGCAATGTAAATAGTGTGGTCTC
>CAZBCD010000299.1:0-2648 GCA_964490205.1 uncultured Pelolinea sp.
CTCTCCTGTGGTATTCTTAAATAATCACGGTTGCACTTGAGACTTGAATCCAGCGAATATATATTGTTCCAGTAAATTTTTTTCTAATTAAATTCCGGTTTACTTCGACTAATGCTTTTGCTAATGAGACAAAATTGAATAAGCGCCTTGATAAATTAAAAATCATATTGTCTAATTCGGGATTAATGTTATTCCAGACTTCTTGAATCACTTCTTGATCATGGAACTTTTCAAATTGTTGTCTTAACTCATCATAGTTATCCTTGAGCATTTCATAATTCATATTTAGTTGATAAATAAATAATCGTTTCTCAACATAAGGATCGGTGGAATATAGATAAACTGCTTTTTTGGACATTCTCTCTCTGAAAATATGGTTACATTAATTATAGGCCACTTCTACGCCAATCTCTTTGAAATCAGGACCGCTCATCTGGTCACCACCATCAAAGACGATTTTAAAGTCGCTCGTCCATGGGCAATAGCCGACATTTTTAAAGGTCCAGGCTTTGTCGATCTTCGCGCCAGCGGCCATCTTGGTGTCATCTGGCACGGTCAGATCCCAGGCCTGCGCAGATAGGCAGATAGGAGCTTCTACTTCATCTTCCGCTTCATCGGCATCCACATCTTCGGCTTCATCTGCGTCTTCCGGTTCTTCAGTCAGCATTGGCGTGCTGGTTGGCGCAAGCACCAGAGTTGGCACAACCACTTTCGGTTCTGCTTCGGCTTCTTCTATCGCTGCAATGGTTTCAGCGACAGCGTTTTCTACTTCCGCGGTATCATCAAAGGCAAGCGGAAAATTGCAAGCACTCAGCAAGACACTCAGCATCAATAGAACGATCAAAACACTTTTTTTATACATAGGTTCCTCCTATTGGGTCCTATTAAATAGGATATTTAACCAAAATAGATGCAATTTGTATGCCATACCACATTTTACAGAAATTCCTAAGGCGCCTTGTAATTTACATCAATACTCTTTGTGAAAAATCCGGCACCATCATTGTCGTTAGTGCTATCGAACTCTTTCATCAAATCTATGGCAATTCGTAGGTGACGTGCAGTTTCATATCGATAAAACGCACCATATCCGCAGTGCCATCTCCATCATGTTCCAGGTCCTTGAACTGTAAGCGCACCTGGAAGCGGTTGGAACCAACCTTGCTCTGTACTGCTGCGATCAAGTCGGGGTAAGCCTGATTGGCTGAAAGCTCCCCGTCATTGCACCAGCGTATCAACGCTCCCATAGGCACTCCAACATAGTAATCAGCCGCATTCAGAGCACCGTAATCCTGTTTGTAAAGCCGCAGACAGTTGAGAGAACCCCAGGGATCTCCTAATTTATCGTAATTATCAAAGTCAATAATCACTTCGGTGATAGTTGAACCAGCCGGAATGCCGCTCATATCAAAGCTGGCAAATAGTTGCGAGCCTTTGTCATCTGACGTATCGCCCACATTGTGCAATCCACTGTGAACATCTCCGCCGGTGCGAATCGAGCCGCCTTCTCCTTTCACATAATTCAGTGTGAGCGCTGCCACGGCCGGAGGTAGTGGCGGTGCTGCGGGTGCAACAGCTTTAATATTAACAGACAGATAGTTGAGTAAATGGGCGCCGTTCGGGTCTGCCAGGTTCCAGAAACCTTCATGTTCTCCTGCGGAACCAGGTGCTTTCAGGTTCAGTATGAGATCAATCTGCTCGCCAGGCGCCACAGAATTCGGCAAATTGACACTGGCTGGCCCGGACATCTTATCGCCGCTGACAAACACGATCTTGTAATTCGTGTTCCAGGTACAGGTGCCTGCATTCAAAACACGCCAGGTCTTGGCAAAGTTTTCATTCGTATCGAATTCAGTGCCATCCGGTATAGTCTCAGATACAAAATCCGCGTCATTACAGGGTTTCGGAGTAACTGTTGGATCGCCAGGTTTGGTTGCGGTTGGCGCCAGGGTGATTGTAGGCAAGGGTTGTTGATTATCTTCGCCGTCATCGACCGAAGCGGTCAGAGCTTGCGCAACAGCAGTTTCCAATTGTTCAGCTTCGCTTAATCCTCCGTCGAGCGATAACGTGCATGCCATTACAACAAGCATCATTACGGAAATTATGGTTAATTGTAGTCTTCTCTTCATGATCAACCTCCTTCAATGGTTACACAATTATTTATATGTCAAAATCAATGTATGGCAGAATACGGATGGAATCGTCACCACCGATGGTTGAGATGATCCCATCAATCGCAGGATCCGCAAACGCCTGCATGAGGTCCGCCGCACGTGCCTGTGGATTCTGCTGCAGCCAGTCCGCATCACTGAGCGTATGCGGCATTTCAATAACCTCAACTTTGAAAGCTTCTTCCAATTGACGCTTACCTGCCTGGTAACGATGCGGATATACGCTGGGACCTCCCCATGAAAGGGATACTGCCGCCAGCGTATCGCCAGGTTTTAATCTCTTTGGTCTTATCAATCCCGTCTGCATGTCATCATTATCGCATACCGAAATTCCACGTCTGATATATTTTTCCAACATTTTTACCTTCCAGAGTGATAATTGTGACTTAACTCATTTAATTGTAGCATCATCATCTCCATTTTGATTCTTGAATTCAACTAGTAAGTGCAACTTTGCAAGTGTTAGAGAGGTAAGCT
>CAZBCD010000300.1:0-2647 GCA_964490205.1 uncultured Pelolinea sp.
GTGAGACAGGTCGGTCTCTATCCGCTGTGGGCGTAAGGGATTTGAGAGGAGCTGCCCCTAGTACGAGAGGACCGGGGTGGACAGACCTCTGGTGTGCCAGTTGTCGTGCCAACGGCATCGCTGGGTAGCCAACGTCTGGCAGAGATAACCGCTGAAAGCATCTAAGTGGGAAACTTGCCTCAAGATTAGATCCCTGATTCTGTAAAGAAGTAAGATCGCAGGAAGACCACCTGCTTGATAGGCGGCGTGTGTAAGCGCAGTAATGCGTTCAGCTAAGCCGTACTAATGATCGAGCGCTTCTCTGACGTGGTGCAGAGAACTCGGCAGTCTTTATCATCATCTTACATACTATTTACTAAACTAAAAGTCTTTTGGTGATTGGAGCGACGGTGGTACACCCGGTAACATCCCGAACCCGGTAGTTAAGGCCGTCAGCGCTGATGGTACTTGGGGGGCAACCCCTCGGGAGAGTAGGTCATTGCCAAAAGACTTTTTTTATTTAAAGAATTTAGTATAGAATTCTCTTATGCTGGTTCTTAATCCTTATCCTTCCTATTTGTTTCCAAAAAAACTGGCAGTGGAAATTATTCTTTCTTTATTCAGAAATAAAAAACGCTGCATTTCTTCTGATGCGGTGAGAGCTATTTCTGGAGTTCTACCACCAATACAGGTAATTAATGAAAAAAATATTCCAAATGAGGGTCCGGGGCTGGTTACACTAAATCATTATTCTCGGCCTGGTTTTTCGATTGTATGGGCGGCTCTAGGAATTTCTGCGCAATTACCAGAAAAGCATTTATGGTTGATGACAAACGCGTGGACAAACCGCACTCGAGGGGTTGACCAACTTCGGACGCGAATAAGCCGGATATTATTTAGACAATTGGCAGGTATGTATGGGTTCATCACTATACCGCCAATGCCGCCCGCTCAGGATGAGTTAACTGAAAGAACTATGAGTATCAGAAAATTAATGCGTTTCATCCATGAAAATCCGGATACGATCCTATGCATAGCGCCAGAAGGACAGGATTTTGAACACGGTAAATTTGGAGAGCCTCCTGAAGGTACAGGTATATTTATTTTCCAAATTCAAAAACACTTAGAGCAGATAATTCCAGTGGGAGTATGGGAAGAAGAGGGGCGCTTGATTTTACGGTTCGGAGAACCGTACTCACTGGATAAAGGTTGTAGAAACAATGACTCTGATATGGAAATATCAGATTTGGTTATGGATAAAATTGCCAGTCTTTTACCGGTCTATCTTCTTACAAACGATCACTAGGAAATCGGAGAATTATCAATGAAGAAAGCAAAATTATATACGCTGATCACGATGAACGTATATTGGTTAGGCTTATCCTTTATGTGGAACAGTATCCACCCAATCATCCTGCCATCCGTCCTTCTGCACATTGTCCCTGAGCATCTAAAAAATACTTATCTTGGAGTCCTCACATTCTGCGGCCTGGTTTTGGCTATGATCATTCAGCCCATCTCTGGTGCAGCCAGCGATGGATGGCGTTCGCGGTGGGGTCGCCGCCGACCGCTGGCGCTTTTTGGTATGGGTATCGATTTTATTTTTCTCTTACTGCTGGCGTGGTCAGGAAATTTATTCATTGTGATTCTCGGTTATGTAGGATTACAGATAACATCCAATATCGCGCATGGGCCGATGCAGGGACTTATCCCGGACCTGGTACCAGAAGAACAATTGGGATTGGCAAGTGGGTTGAAGAATCTTTTGGATATGGCCGGTTTGATCGTTGCCTCATTGGCGGCAGGCAGTCTGCTTTCCCCGGATGACCGCTATCCTACATTGATAATGGTTGTTGTGATGGGAATTTTATTTGTATCCACTGCTGTCACTTTCTTTTGCGTGAAAGAGGAGCCAACCGGTGATAATAGCCGGAATGAAAATGAGATACAACTCAAGCAGGTTTTTAAAATTGACTTGAAGGCGAACACTTCGTATTTCTGGCTGATAGTTTCACGATTTCTCTTTCTTGTTGGAATTTACGGTGTACAAACCTTTGCTCAGTATTACATTAGAGATGTAATGCAAGCCGCCAATCCAGTAAAAGCAACTGGGGATCTGATGGCTTCTCTCGCCATTGCGCTTGTGATCTGCTCAATAATCGGTGGGTGGCTGACCGATAAAATTGGCGCGCGGCTTGTAATTTATATTGCAAGCCTGATCTCTGCGATTGGTGCCTTCTTACTTGTATTTGCAAAGGATATTCCTTCCTTGACCTTTTTTGCCGGTATCCTTGGCGCTGGGATTGGGCTTTATCTTTCTTCAAATTGGGCGTTGGCAAGCCGGCTGGCACCGAAAGACGAAGCGGGAAAATTCCTGGGTTTGACGAATTTAGCAACTGCCGGCGCGAGTGCTGTAAGTAAATTGGGCGGAATTCCGATTGATGTGGCTAATAATGCTTTTCCCGGGCATTATTACGGATATACTGGACTGTTTATTCTAGGAGGATTTTTTGCGTTGTTAAGCATGCTCTTGCTTCGCAAAGTTAAAGAAAACCGTTTCGAAACGTAGATAAAAAGTAACTATTTTAAGTATTTTTTACATTGTGTTTGGGGATTATGAGGGTGTTGAAAAACAAATGACAAAATTGACAAGATAAAGGAACTTTAA
>CAZBCD010000301.1:0-2647 GCA_964490205.1 uncultured Pelolinea sp.
CATCTATTGCAGCTTGAGCTTCCTTTTTATAGTAGACTCCCCAATTCCAGATCGCACTTGTGAGAGAGGCGTTTGGAGCGTGTTCGCTCATATCCGTGTTGTATCCCACTCCCCATACATCATTCTCTTCAGCAACTTTTTGAGCTTCAGCACTATTTTGATGCTGTGCAATCACATCGGCCCCGATATTCACCAGGCTTTCAGCTGCTTCGCGCTCCAACACCGGATCAAACCAGTTTTGGGTCCAAACAACATGGACTTTAGCATCAGGATTTGCCGTTTGCACTCCTAATGTAAATCCATTGACACCTCTTACAACCTGCGGTATCGGAAATGCCGCAACATATCCGATAATATTGCTTTTTGTCATGCTTCCGGCCACCAAGCCTGTAAGAAACCTGGCTTGATACATCCGCCCAAAGTACGTTGAAACATTTGACGCGATATCATAACCAGTATTATGCTCGAAGAAAACATCAGGAAAATCCGCGGCAACGGCATGTGTTGCATCCCCAAATCCATGTGTTGTTGTAAAAATCAGATCATACCCATTTACTGCATAATCTTTAATAACACGTTCAGCTTCAGGACCTTCAGGTACACTTTCAATATAGGCTGTCTCAATTTCAGGAAGTTGTTCCTGAAGATATTGCCTACCTTGTTCATGGGCGAATATCCATCCGAGATCACCAATAGGTCCGTTATAAATAAAAGCGACCTTCAAATCGGAGTCGCTTTTCGTACCTGTCTCAACTTCAGGTTGCGTACAAGCAGCTAAGCTTGTAACAGAAATTAAGATTACTAAAATAAGTCGTTTCAGATTATTTGAAAGCATTTTACCTCCTACCTAATCAACTTTTCTACACACTCGAAAATATCAGTCTTAATTCTTACTATAACATAATTGGATCTCTTATGGTGTGTTGTTTGTTCACAATTCCTTATCATCTCCTTTGATTATTTAAGCAGAGTTTTACCTATAGGCCATTTCGGTTTCTGTGATTCCACAGACCCGCAGATAATTTTTCCCTTTCGAATAACAACTCTCCCTGTTGGTTTATAAGAAATCATATCTATATTTGACTTTGCTGGAATCAAAACCAAATTTGCAGCATTATTTTCCCGCAAGCTATAGTCTTTTATTCCTAAGATTGATGCAGCATTTTCCCGTGTCATGTTCAATACATAGTCAATTTCTTCAACTCCGGTCATATGAGCGGCTAAACAGGTGACAAATGCAACTTCCAGCATGTCACATTGACCAAATGGGAAGAAAACATCCTGCAAATTATCACTACCACAACTAACATTTATTCCACCAGTAATTAATTCTTTAACCCTAGTAATCCCCCTTCTTACAGGATGTTTGTCATTACGACCTTGTAATACCAGATTAGTTAGTGGATTCGTAATTATTGACATTTTCGCTTCAGCTACTTTCTCAATAACTTTTTTTGCATACACATCAGGATATGCAGATAACGCACAACAGTGGGCAGCTGCAACCCGACCTTGCCAACCTGACCGCAAGGTAGCCTCTGCGAGCATCTCGAGAGTTCTTGAATCAGGATCGTCACTCTCATCAATGTGCATATCAATGTCTTTGTCAAATTCATCAGCTAATTGAAATAGAAAATCTATATGTTCTCGTGATGCCTCGTTGGAACCCTCAATAGCCGGAATTCCGCCAATCACATCCGCACCTATTTCCAATGCATTGCGAAAATACTTCTTCACCTCGGAATTACCCGCCAATCCATCCTGAGGAAATGCCACTAATTGAATATCAATATAATCTTTCCATTGCTCCTTAATTTTTAGCAGTACTTCAACCGATTTTGATCCATTATTTTTATCAACATCCACATGGGTTCGCAGATAAAGAGTTCCATTCAACAATGCTAACAGAAGCGCTTTTTCTACTCTCTTATCAAAATCAAGTTCAAATACAACGTTTTTATTTTCCTGCATTATAGCGATTGCTTCTTCGAGCGTACCTGTTACATTTGGTGAGGGTTTCAAGAATGCTTTATCAATGTGCGTGTGAGGATCAACAAATGGTGGTTCAGCAAAGTAGCCAGTTCCGTCAAATTCGTTTTCGGAATGCATATCCAAATCCGAACCGATTTTGAGAATAATTTCGTCTTTAATAGAAATATCTACTAGATCATCAGATCCCTTCACGCGCACATTACGTATTAACAAATTACAGTTTTTATCATTCATTAAATATTACCCTTCTGAGGAATTCCTGACATCTCGCTATTTTCTTACATGTTTCTTGATTTAAATTCGAAGAACATTTTTAAAACCATATTCTTACAAGCAGAACGATATTAGATACTTCTTATATATGTGCTATTGCGATCATTTTAAACTAATGTCCTACAAATTCAATTATTAATGCCCATAAAAGGGCTTCCGGGTCCTTATCAACTGTCGTTTTTTTCCTCCTTGTTTTTGTTCGACTACCCAACATTCTTTTTTGTGAGCGTGTTTAAGCTGTCAACATGCGCGGGATTATATACATCACCGAATCTTGTTTTCGGAAAGTCCTTTGCCAATTTTGTAACCTCTTGATACTCATCATCTTCCAAAAAAGCAACACATCGGCCAATGCTCGATTCACCATCCACAAATCGCCATG
>CAZBCD010000302.1:0-2639 GCA_964490205.1 uncultured Pelolinea sp.
CCTTTTTCATAAACACCCCGATGTGTTTCTGTGAGTTCAAGGTTCCTTCTTGTTGATTGATCCAATATCATAAAATCGTCTATTGAGTATGTATTCGGTCTCCTGATTGAACCAACGACAGAAGAATCTGTTTCTTGCAAATAATTCAATAATCCCCCTAAAGCACTTACAGCATATGGTTTATCCCGCAAACCAAATCCATCTAATACGGTAATTCCAAATACCTGTTTGATTGTATGATCGCTTTTTCTGAATTCGAATTTCCAATCAGGTAAAGTGGTCACATGAAACTCATCATACGACTTGAATGAAAAAGACTCTGGGCAAATGATCTCGGCGGGATTGATACGACTGATCTCCGCATGCAGTTTATTTAGGTTTGAATCATCAGAGAATTCAGTCACTCCTGAATCTCCAGTTGATATGTCCAAGAAAGCAAGACCAATTTGGTTTTCTGAATTGAAAATTGAGAGCAGGAAATTATTCTTATCTGACTTTATTAATCCGTGTTCAATTACTGTTCCTGGTGTAACAACTCTTATTACTTCTCGAGGAAATAACCCTTTTTGTGGCTGCGGGCCGATTTGCTCACAAATCGCTACATGATATCCCTTATCAATCAATTTGCTGATGTAGTTATCAGCCGCATGGAAGGGTATTCCTGCCATCGGGATGCGCTGGTCCTTTGACACATTTCGGGAAGTCAGTACTATATCTAGTTCCCTTGATGTAATTTCAGCGTCATTATCAAATGTCTCGTAAAAGTCACCGAGGCGAAAAAATAAAATCGCATTAGGAAATTTTTTCTTTATATTCAAGTATTGGGTTCTAACGGGAGTTGTTTTATGGCCTGGCATCTGTTTGGATTTCTTTATAAATTATAATTCTGTTTCAAATTCCAAATCCAAATAGCGAGTCGTCTCGAAAGCGATATCGCTAAATGGGCTTTCCTGTGCGGCAATAATTGCATGATTCTTTATAAGTTCCAGCAATGCCAGGAAAGTTATCACTATATCCAACCTCGAGCCATCATTTTCAATAAATTTAGAGAAACTTAACTTTGAATGCATTTGCATGATGTTTTTAATTTCATTAATGCGGTTTCTAACGGTTAATGTTGTTATGGTGACGACATCGCTCATCGGTGTTTCATGGTCGTGTGTGAAATATACATCCATTAATATATCAATAAGGTCGTAAACTCCAAATTCTGACAGATCAAGATGTTTAACAGAAACGGGCGGAGCTGATACTCTATAATATGCTCTCAACCCGTTTTCTTGGCGGTGATGTAACCAGGCGGCAGTATTTTTAAATATTTTATATACCATTAATTGTTTTGCGAGCTGGCTACCGATATCTTCTTGTGGTTCTTCATCTAACTTTGGTAGAGAAGGTAGTAGAATTGAAGATTTGATGAAAACAAGTTTTGCCCCAATGACGAGAAATGCAGACACCTCAACTGGATCTTGATCAGATAGATTTTGTAAGTAATTTAAATATTGATCAGTAACTTTAGCAAGGGATAACTTGGTAATATCTAATTCAGCATTTTCAATTAATTGGAGTAGAAGGTCCAAAGGACCTTCGTATACATCTGTTGAAATTTTATAATTGAGTGATGATTGCCAAAGTGAGGGTAAAGCCATGAGCGCAATTATAGCAGAGTGGTATTATTTTTATGAGCATCTACACCAAAGAAAAAATATGGGAAGACAATGAAAAAAAAGTTGAAAAAACTTGAAAGTCCACAGGAGTTGATAAAAAGATTGGGGATTCAATTTGATGATATTCTTTTATTGACAAGGTCTCTAACCCATCGTTCTTATCTTAATGAACACCCAGAAGCATTGGAAGATAATGAAAGGTTAGAATTCCTTGGTGATGCTGTTCTCGACTTCATAGTGGGAGAATGGTTGTATAATCGCTTTCCTGAAATGGAGGAAGGTGATCTCACCCAAATGAGGTCAGCTCTTGTTCAAACAAACCAGTTGGCGGATTTTGCGAAAAAGATAGGCATTGAAAATGCTGTCCGCCTGGGCCGTGGGGAGATTAAATCGGGGGGGAAACTCAGAAACACTCTCCTTTGTGATGTTTTTGAAGCTTTTATTGGTGCAATGCTATTGGACCAAAGAATCAAAAAAGTTAAGGATTTCGTATATCCATTATTAGAAGGAGCTGTAAATGAGATCATTGAGCAGCATAAGGACGAAGATCCAAAATCGAAGTTACAAGAATGGGCGCAAGCGAATGGATATCATCCTCCAAAATACCGTACAATAAGAGTTTCTGGTCCTGATCATGCAAAGGTTTTCGAAGTTGAAGCAAAAGTCAATGATAAGGTTGTGGGAGTAGGAAAGGCAAAAAGTAAGCAAGCTGCCGAGAAAATTTCTGCAAGAAATGCGCTGGAATCAATAGAAAAAAATACTAATAATTATGTCTAATCATCTTATTTCGCTAGAACTTCAAGGATATAAAACATTTGCTCATAAAACCGAATTTCGGTTCCCAGCGCAACTAACTGCGATTGTTGGCCCGAATGGTTCGGGTAAATCGAACATAGCTGACGCGATTCGGTGGGTGTTAGGAGAACAGGCGTACAGTATTTTGCGTGGGAAGAAAACAATTGACATGATCTT
>CAZBCD010000303.1:0-2637 GCA_964490205.1 uncultured Pelolinea sp.
ATTCGGGTCATGAACGGTATAAGGATTGCCCCCAATATTTTTAAAATATTTATTCGAGAAAAGGATCATTTCAATAAAGATGAGTTAAAAGAATGGAGAAAATTCGCCCAGCAATTGGTAACTGAATTAACTGAGAGCAACTCCTATAAACTGAGTGGACCTATTCACATTGAAACCTTTTTCGATGAAACAATAAAAAAGGATCACAATATTTTCGCCACACAATCTGTATCAGCTTCTGGTAAAACAATTAATATATTAACCGAACCTGCCTTCTTATCAGATAATGAGAAACCACAGAACGCATTTATGATCCTTTGGAATGAAGAAGTTTATAAATTATTAAAAAATGTCACTAATATTGGGCGAAGAGACGATAATGATCTGATCATCGATAACTTGAGAGTTTCACGGGTACATGCACAGATCCGGAAAATAAAAGATGGTTTTATAATCGTTGATATTGATTCAACAAGTGGGACAAAAGTAAATGGACATCTTATTAAACAGCATCAATTATCAAATGGAGATGTTATTGAAATTGCAGATGTTCCCCTTATTTTTAGCTGTGATGGCAATTTCGGTGAAAATTATTCGCAATCTGCAAAAACTAGAATACTAAGCACAAAAAATTCGGGAAATGAAAAATGAGTGCTGTAGTAATACTTATCCTTCGGGTATTTGCCGCAATTAGTTTGTACGCATTCCTGGGATCCATCATCCTTATCTTATGGAAGGATTTAAAAGAGATAGATAAAAAAACTAGCGGCGACATGCAAACTTCACTCATCATAAAAGATATTTCTAGAGATGAGATCCAGAGCTTCAAGGAAAATGAAATCTTTATTGGTCGTGACGAACTAGCACAGATCAGGTTACAGCATGACGAAGCAGTATCAAATATACATGCGCGTATTTTCCGTAAAGAAGAGAATTGGTGGGTTGAAGATCTACAATCCACAAACGGAACCTTTCTAAATGAAGACCCGATTATTACTCCCACGATAATTGTCGCGGGGGATCAAATTACTTGTGGGAAAACTACCATCGAAATTACCATAAACAACAATCCACTCCCCACTGAGATATAATCAACTAGCTTATATATTATTTTCTTTGTGAATGGAGTCAAAATATGGATAAAAAACCCATCCTTGGTGTTATCGGCGGGTCAGGATTATATGATTTTCCCGCTTTAGAAAAAAAGAAAGATGTTATAGTTCACACACCATTTGGTAATACAAGTTCACCAATTATTATCGGGGAATTATCAGGAAAGTCAGTCGCATTCCTTGCACGTCATGGAATTGGCCACATCTACGCGCCCAGCGAAGTAAATTACCGTGCTAATATATTCGCACTTAAATCCATCGGAGTGGATCGGATTGTCAGCATATCCGCATGTGGCTCTCTTCGGGAAGACTATTCCCCCGGGCAAATTGTCATTCCCGATCAAATTTTTGATTTTACGCATAAACGGCAGCGTTCTTTTTTTGGTGAAGGAGTAGTTGCTCACGTCAGCATATCTGACCCTTTCTGTCCAGATCTATCCAATGAAGTTTTTCAAGCAGTATTAAATACAGGTGCAACTGTACACAGAAGCGGTACATATATAACGATCGAAGGACCACGTTTTTCCACTAAAGCGGAATCAAATCTTTACCGCGAATGGGGTATGTCCATCATTGGCATGACTGCCTGTCCGGAGATATTCCTTGCCCGAGAGGCAGAAATATGCTATTCGACAATGGCGCATGTAACAGACTATGATGTCTGGCATATGAGTGAAGAACCAGTAACAGTAGAAATGGTGGTAAAAGTACTTATGGCAAATACTGAAATCGCACAAAAAGCCATCGCGAATCTCGTTAATAAACTTCCTCAAAAAAGAAAATGTGATTGCGAAATTGCGATGAAAGATGCTGTATTGACCCACAAAGACTTGTTACCAAAAGATTCAAAGAGAAAACTTGATCTGATACTGGGAAAATATCTTTAATGGTGAATTTTTTCTCCACAGAAAAAATTACCAGTGATAATACGCAGCAGAGATTACTTATTTGGGCAGCTCTATTTTTACTTCTATTATCTATCATCCTTACACTTTCCCCAGCAGTCAGGTATAGAAGTTGGAATGTTGATTATCTTTGGTGGCATTGGATTGGCTATTTATTATGGTTAGGAAGTTCAATTAGCCTACACCGCTCAACTAAAGCACACCTGCCAGATGCAGATCCATTTATTTTTTTAATCGCCCAATTGATGACCGGATGGGGGTTGTTGACGATATGGCGATTAAATCCTTTTTTTGGATTCCGCCAAACTTTATGGTTATCTGTTTGTACGATCGTTTCAATTATTCTAATAAGAGCACCCTCGATTCTTGACCAGTTGAAGAGATTTAAATATTTTTGGTTAGCGATTGGATTGTCCTTAATTACGCTCACTTTTTTCTTCGGCGCTTACCCTGGTGGAATCGGCCCCAAGTTGTGGTTGGGTTTTAATGGTGTTTTTTTTCAACCTTCAGAATTTCTCAAAATTATTTTAATTATTTATCTTGCATCTTATTTTTCAGAAAAACAATCGGGGGGGTTTGATTTTATACACACGATCATTCCGACAACTGTGCTCGTTTTC
>CAZBCD010000304.1:0-2635 GCA_964490205.1 uncultured Pelolinea sp.
CAGAATCATGGATGGTATCCAAAGTATTTGCTTACTGATGGAACAGGTGCTCAGGTTCTCTTTCGAAGATTACCGTTTGGTTTATCACTTGGATATATTCCTAAAGGGCCTGTAGGGAAAAATTGGGAGAAGATTGTCCCTGAAGCAATTTCATTATGCCAACAGGAAAATGCTTTTGTTTTATATATTGAACCTGACGAGTGGGAGAAGGAAAATGAGAGTTACCCCTTAATTTCACAGGGTTTTAATCCAAGCCCAATTTCCATTCAACCCAGAAGAACGATGGTTCTATCTTTGATGGGTTGTGAAGAAGAATGGTTGAATAATATGAAGCAGAAGACGCGCTATAACATCCGCTTAGCACGTAAGAAAGATGTTACAGTTGAGCGTTCAAATGACATTAATCTTTTTAATGATCTCATCAAAGTTACCGGATCAAGAGAAAAATTTGGTGTTCATACAGAGAAATATTATAAAGATGTTTTTAGGCTTTTTTCAAAAAATCAAGATTGTATGCTTCTGATTGCTAAATATGAGAACGCGCCGTTAGCCGGGATTATGGTCTTTTCTCGAGGTAAACGAGCTTGGTATTTCTATGGAGCATCAAACAGCCTGGATAGAAATCGAATGCCAACTTATTTACTTCAGTGGGAGGCAATGAGATGGGCGGCTTCTCAAGGGTGCACAGAATATGATCTGTGGGGGATACCGGATGAGGAACAAGATACATTAGAAAAGGATTTCATGTCTCGTTCCGATGGCTTATGGGGCGTTTATCGATTTAAGAGAGGATTTGGCGGCGAAATAAAAAGAACTGCCGGCGTTTACCAGAAGGTTATTAATATGCCGTTATACTTGGCTTATTCCATGTTAATGAAAATGAGAAAAATCCAAGCATCGTGATTCCGGAACGAAAATTAGATACTGTGATCAAACGAAGCGAAATAATAAATAAGTCTAAATGGAATGCCATCATAAAGGATCTACCCGGTGTTGGTATTCTTCAAACTTGGGAGTGGGGAGCGATTAAATCAAAATATGGGTGGAGACCGGAACATTATATCTGGCAGGATCTATCTGGGAAGATCAAGGCAGCGGCACTTATATTAATCAGGGAAATAAGCCTGCCTGTTATATCAAAGAAACTCCGAATGATCTATATACCACAAGGACCATTATTAGATTGGTCAAACACATCATTGCGGGGGAAAGTGCTCGATGATATACGTGAATTTTCCCAAGGTATGAATGTCTTATCAATCAAAGTTGATCCAGAGGTTATTTATGGGATAGGCGAAAAGATAGATGCCGCTGATAGCAAATTTCTTCTAGCGCAAGAAATTGTGGATGAGTTAAAAAAAGAAGGGTGGTTATTTTCTCCGCAGCAGATCCAATTTAAGAATACAGCTTGGATAAGACTTGAAAAATCGGAAAACGAACTGCTTTCTGCCATGAAGCAGAAGACCCGATATAATATTCGCCTTGCGGGGAGAAAGGGCGTATGCGTCAGAGAGGGTGGTATTAGTGATTTAGATAAACTGTATCATATGTACTTGGACACATCTATCAGAGATAGTTTTATCATACGCCCCAAAGAGTACTATCTTGACGTTTGGTCTAAATTTATCAAAGCCGAGATGGCGGTACCCTTGATAGCTGAAGTAGAAGAAGAAGTGGTTGCTGGTTTACTCTTATTCCATTTCGGTAACCGCTCCTGGTATTTGTACGGTATGTCAACTGACAAACACCGTGAAAAAATGCCAAATTATCTGTTGCAATGGGAGGCGATAAAATTAAGTAAGAAATTTAACAGTAGAATTTATGATCTTTGGGGCGCTCCCGATAATTTTGATAATCAGGATAGAATGTGGGGTGTGTACCGCTTCAAGCAAGGATTAGGCTGTGAAGTTGTTAAAAGAATTGGCGCATATGATTACCCATTAAGCAAAATTACATATAAAATAATAAATATATTTATTCCATGGTTCTTATCTATAACCCGAAAAATAAGAAAGGCACAGCAGCTTCAAGAGCTTGAATGAATTAATTAGGTAAACCGATTATGAATATTGATATCCAGACAACTGTAACTATCATATTCATTTTGCTCATACTCGCAGGAGGTGCGATATTATTCTCGGCTTTCCGTGCTTTTCGGGAAGCAAGGCGGTTAAGGTTCTTCCTGAAACGCAGAAAGATCCTGGGAAGAGCCTGGCAGTTGGTATTTTATGCCGCGTTGATCATAACTGTAGCATTTCTTGTCAATAGTTACGTTGAGCCAATAACTTATCAGGTATTTGAACCCTCACCTACCGCAACATTGACTCCTACCATGACTCTTTCACCCACTATCACACAAACTGCAACAATCACACTAACACCAACAATGACAGAAACGCCAGAATTCACTCCAACACCAATTATGCCGGCAGTGATTAGTGAAGGGTTCACTTCTGAAATCACACCAAACCCGGATTCGGTTTTTAGTGATCTAACGTTTGCCAAACGTTTGAACGGTGAGTATTTGCCAATAGACCCAAATGTTAGATTTGATCAGCCAAATACTACAATCTATGGTTCCTTCTCTTATGACAAGATGATTCCAGAAACCCAATGGTCGGCATTATGGTTCAGA
>CAZBCD010000305.1:0-2616 GCA_964490205.1 uncultured Pelolinea sp.
AATCCCCGTATTTTGTTTGTATTTAACTTTATTCCACGGGTACCGGATGGGGTAAAAATTGATGACGAATAAAGTGTACTCAATACTGATTAGTTTATGCGCGGGATATCTGATATTTCTGGCATTCAAGTTCCTGATTGCCGGGTATCAGGGTATTTTAGGATAAGCATTAATGTCGCATAAGATCTATTATGGTGATAATTTACCAATCTTACGTACATTCCCGGATGCATCCATTCAGTTGATCTATATTGATCCACCCTTCAATACCGGACATAAACAATCCCGACAGCGGCTGCGAACGATTGAATCTGATAAAGGTGATCGTACAGGTTTTAAGGGAAAACGATATAAAACTGAAGTGTTGGGTGAACAGGGATATCATGATAAATTTGATGATTACTTGGCTTTTTTAGAACCGCGCCTGCATGAATCGTACCGCCTTCTTTCGCCAAACGGCAGCCTATATTTTCATATAGATTATCGGGAAGTCCATTACTGCAAGATTTTATTGGATAAGATCTTTGGGCGAGATGCGTTTCTAAATGAAATAATCTGGGCTTATGATTACGGTGGCCGCACACGCAAACGTTGGCCGGCAAAACATGACAACATCCTCTGGTATGTGAAAGATCCGAAGAATTATATCTATAATTACGATCAGATCGCACGTATCCCCTACATGGCACCTGGATTGGTGAGTAAAGAAAAAGCTGAACGGGGAAAACTACCGACAGACACATGGTGGCATACAATCGTTTGCACCAATAGTAATGAGAAAACCGGCTACCCCACTCAAAAACCCCTGGGTATTGTACGGCGCATTGTTCAGGCATCATCACGTCCCGAGGATACTGTCCTGGATTTCTTTGCAGGGTCCGGTACAACTGGCGCTGCTTGTCTGGAATTAGGACGCCGCGTTATTTTGGTGGATGATAATATTGAAGCGCTACGTGTGATGGCGGACCGTTTCCGAGATGAAGCGGACATCGAATGGATCGGTTTTTCACCAAGTTATAATGATTAAACCTGCGAGGATATGCGGGCGGTTCTGGCGTTAGTGAGCCTGATCAGATCCTGGGCAGCTAATTGGATTTGCAGCCCACGCTGTCCCCCTGAGATCAGAATTGTTCCCCACCTAATCGCTGATTCATCGACAACGACCTGAAAACCTTTATTGATCAGTGCCAATGGAGAGATCCCGCCGGATAATAGGCCGGTCATTTTTTCTGCTTCACGCTGGGTGGTTACGCTGACCTTCTTCTCCTCTAAGAAAATCGCGAGTTTCTTAGGATTAACTTCCCCGGCGGCAGGAACCACCGCGAGGACCGGTTTCCCACTTTTTTCGGGGCGAAGAACGATTGTCTTGAAAACTTCTTCAGGAGGGATGTGTAAATGATCACATACTTCCAGCGCGGTAAGTTTCAAAGCAGGGATCTCAAATGCTGTATAGGTGATTTTTTGGGCATCCAGCATACGGGTAACGTTATTGATGGCTGCCATAATTCATCCTAAGTAATTTGCAGCTTATCCGATCCGATCACAAAATTGGGCAGATGGAGAATCAACAAGTGGGAACCCGATTGATTGAATAAAATCATATTGAACCGTATAGTTGCTCATGCACAGCGCTCAATGCCCGCACCTGTTCTGCCGCGTGATATGAGGAACGTACCAGGGGAGCGCTTTCTACCCAGCGAAAGCCGATTGATAATCCGAACTGTATTAGAATCTCGAAATCTTCCATGGTGTAATATTTTGACACCGGCAGGTGGTGCCGGCTGGGCTGCAGATACTGCCCAATTGTGAGGATGTCCACATCCCATTTCCGCAGGAGTTCCATTTCCTCCCTGATCTCATCCAGCGTTTCGCCAAGTCCGAGCATCACACCGGATTTTGTCAGCACTTCGGGGTCTAACTGCTTGGCACCAATTAGGACCGCTTCAGACCATTCCAGTTTATCGGATGGCTGCACACTGCGGAAAAGGCGCGGGACTGTTTCCAGATTGTGGTTAAGAATTTCAGGCCGTGCATCCATAATGATTTTCAATGCGTTGGGATCACCCTGAAAATCAGGGATGAGCACCTCTACTGAACAGCCAGGGTGCAGTTCGCGAATGCGGCTGATGACCAGAGCAAAGATCTTAGCGTTGCCTAAATTATCATCATCCCTGTCCACGCTGGTGATAACAGCGTGTTTGAGGTCCATTACTTTAACTGCCTGAGCTATCCGCTCGGGTTCATCCCAGTCGATCGGGAGGGGTTTACCGTGTTTAATATCACAGAAACCACAGCGGCGCGTACATACATCACCAAGGATGAGAAATGTAGCGGTACCGCTTCCCCAGCACTCTCCCATGTTGGGGCAGTTGGCTTCTTCACACACGGTGTGCAATTCTTTCCGGTGCATCATCTCTTTTAATTGCTCGTACGTTTCACCAGAAGGTGCGCGCACTTTGATCCAGGATGGGCGCCGGATTGGTTTGGTGTCGATCATTTCAGGGTTTACTCGATCACGAGTCGGTTGCTTGCTCATAAGGTCTCCGTTTGAGATTATACCCTTATGACCTGCCCCCACAATATGTACCAGTTCTTATGATAGTCCAACCCATTGAA
>CAZBCD010000306.1:0-2603 GCA_964490205.1 uncultured Pelolinea sp.
AATCGAAGAAAAATCTCAGTATCTAATTTTGACTTACGCGTTAAAATTTTATGCTTCAGCCAAAGATCATCGCAATTTGTAATAATCCCATTATGAATTGCAACGATAGAATCCGCAATCGCAGGCTGGTTATTATCGTGTAATTGTTGCCCTCCATTCGTTACTAAACGTGAATGGCCAATGAGACATAAATTTGGTGAGTTCGGGTTGTTTTTCTGATTTTCTAAATCATCTTTTACTTTATTGAAAATTTCGGAATATTTTTTTTTCTTGATAAATTTGGAAGCTGATTCCGGTGACTTTACAACATAAATTGAATTTCTGTTTAAATATGCACAGCCAGCAGCTTCTTTTCCTCTTGACTCAGAAAGTAAGAATAATTTATCCATTACTCTTCTATATATACGTGCATGATTAAATTCATTATTATCAACAGCCAAGCCGAAAATCCCGCACATATAATCTCCTAATTATTTAGCTTAAGCAATAAATTGCTACAATCCAAATAAATATCTATCCTTGAATCAACTTCGAATTTATTATTATAAATTAAATCAGATACATTGTGATTTAAATATTAAATATATAGGCCATCCCGCAGTTCAATCTCTTTATCTCGATATTTTATATCAAAATCCGATGAAAGAGAAAAAAACGGCTGCTAAGAAAAAGATAAAAAATTGAAAATGAACAGACGGCGGGGATTACCGCTTTCCTGGCAAGTATTTAAAAATATTCCGCTTTAGTATGCACGCGATTTTTTCAGTCTTCTTATGTTACTTCCTTATTGAATTCATATAGGATTATTTTAAGAATGGTTTTATAAGATATTTGGTAATTATCCTTTTTATGGATATCAACCATTTGTAAAAATAAGTATTCAAATTGCCTATAGTGAGATAAAAAAACCTTGAAGATATTTGTTTTGAATAATACAGAATGGTTTTATAAAAACGAATCCGGAACTTGCATAAAAATGCACATTTGCTATTTTTATTTATCGTATAAATAATGGACAGATAATTGATTTGATTTCTTGTTTTTGTATCAACTAAACTGAAATCAAGGTCGATTGCCTCCCAATCCACTATTTCCCCTTTTTCAATCTTTATAAGAAAATTATTGATATTTAAATCAATAATTTCATACAAATGCTTTCTTTTTGTAATATTTGCAATCGGGTCAATGACATTTCCGTATTCTATTTTCTTTCTCTTTAAATAACGAAAAAATTCTTTAATTTGTTTTGTAAATATCTTTTTATTTCTAATATTATTGAAGTCAATCTCTGTGATCTTCTGCCAGGGTATATAATCGAAAATTAGACCGTACTTCTCATTCGCGAAACAAGTCTTTAATATCCTTGGGTGATCTGTTTTTTGATTAATCGTCAACTCTCGAATTTGCCTATAAGCATCATTTGCATATCTTTTCCCAAAGAATTTTCTATCCTCACCTTTTTTGTTCAGGATAAAATAATTTATGTCTTTGTTTATTTCTCTTGTATTATTAGGTTTTTCCTTATCAATTAATACCTGGTTCTTACTTCCTTCCGACCGAACCATCTCTTTTTCAACGGACCATGAAGAATCTTTGGTAAATAATCCGGAACATGTATTTTTCACATGAGTAGAAAAATCATCATTATCTGGCAAAGGAAATAAAGAAATTTTATAAAGAGGTCTTTTAGACATGTGGATTTTATTGTTGCCAATAATCTCAATATTCTTCAGTCTCGGCCCAATCTTAGTGAAGATATCCGACATCATATGGCTATCATCTTTATACTTTTGTCCTAATTCGTTCTTCCAATATAGTGCAGGGCCGATTTCAGTTAGGACGGCGGTTTCTAAAAATATTAGTTGACTACAGTTACTTATTATCGCACGCCATACTTTAAATGCCGTATCACCGCCATAGTTGGAAAAAATATGATGATGCACTGAGTTGTAAACAATTACATCAAAAATTTTTGGGAAATTAAATTTAAGAATATCTTTTTCAAAGAAAGTAAACCGCTCATCCCTTATTAATTCAGGGTCTACAATTCTTTTTTCTAAGTCAACACCATAGCCAAACTCAATAATATTTCTGTCAAGAAGGGATTTAATAACATAACCTTGATTGCAGCCAATATCAAGAACATTCTTGACAGGTTCATTTTGAATATGTTCGCAGATACTATTTATTTTATTCTGGTTGCGAGATTCATACCGTCTCGAATAATCTGTATCTAATTGTGAATAATATTCATTAGTCATAGCATAGGATTATAGCTTTTTGGTTGAACTTGAGCTAGTGTGAAGATTATATAATACCTTTTACAATAATTCGGTTTTCAACGGAGCAAAAATCCTTCGATAAATTTCTAATTAAATTCAAGTATTTAACTCGATCTCTCATCCATATCATTATGATTCAGCTTTTCTGAAATCTTTGCCCTGAACTTCCGGATAGCCGTCTTCCAGAAATCCATATCCTGTTTCGTGATCACAAAAAATTCAAACCATCTTCTTCCGGATATTCTCATAAACAATATCCAACGGATGGTGAATATTGTTGTGTATGAAATTGTCGAAGAAATTGCTGCACCCAGAAAGCCA
>CAZBCD010000307.1:0-2582 GCA_964490205.1 uncultured Pelolinea sp.
TTTTTCCTTTTGAAGGCCTTTCCTTTACCGATTGGGTGACGTAGAATCCGGGTAATAGATAAAATAAGTATATTTTCCGGAGGAATCTTTTTAATAACCCTATAATTTAGTTTGATAAAATAAACATAGAGGTAGAGGAAATATCAACTAAATGAAGAAATTCTCAAGTGTTGGCATCCAGGCACCAGAGATACTAATTCCTAATAATCAAATAGATTTTACGAAGTGGGCGGTCGTTGCATGCGATCAATTCACCTCCCAACCAGAATATTGGAACGTTGTAGAAAAAATAATCGGTCAATCACCATCCGCATACAATCTAATCCTTCCTGAAGCATATTTGGGTACTGAAAAAGAACAAACTCATTCTTCCAAAATCAACTCACTCATGGAAGAATATCTCAAAATGAATTATTTCCAAATGATTGATGGCATTATCTATATTGAACGATACTTTGACAATTCAGTTAGAAAGGGACTCATCGCTGCTCTTGATCTTGAACAATATGATTTTACTGATGGTGCTGGCTCGCTTATCAGAGCAACCGAAGGTACGATCATAGATCGTTTGCCGCCTCGGATAAAAATTCGCCAGAATGCGCTACTAGAAGTTCCGCACATTTTAGTCTTGATCGATGATCCAGAAATGTCTGTCATCGCGCCTATTATTAAGTCATCCAATTCCATCAAACTAATATATGATTTTAATCTTATGCAGAATAGCGGTCATTTAAAGGGCTACCATATCACTTCTCCAAACCTGGAAAATAAGGTCATCCAAGCTCTTGAAAAATTGATTTCACCAGAGATTCAATCAGAAAAATACGGCGTTGAGAAAAACGCTCCTCCTTTACTTTTTGCTGTAGGAGACGGGAATCACTCATTGGCAACAGCAAAAGCAGTATGGGATAAGATAAAACACAAAGCTCCAGAAAATCATCCGGCTCGGTATGCGCTTGTGGAAATTGTTAACATCCATGACGAAGGGATAATATTTGAACCGATCCACCGATTGTTGAAAGGCATTGAAGAAGACTGGTTTCTTTCAATGAAGAACTTTTTCAACAATAAATTAGATATTCAGGAAATTGCTGACTTTAAAACATTAGTATCTGCGGTTTCCAACAACCAAACCGAGGATCAAGTATTTGGCGTTATTGATAAATCTAACTTTTGGTTGGTCAGGATAAAGGAACCTAACCACACATTAACAGTAGGAAGCATACAGAATTGTATTGATGATCTTATCTTAACTAATCAAATCAATGATGTGGATTATATTCATGGAGACGACACAATTCTTGAATTGGGTTCTAAATCGAGTAATGCAGGAATTTATCTGCCGGCTATGCGGAAAGATTCCTTATTTAGATCGGTGATAAACGATGGTGCACTACCAAGAAAAACTTTTTCAATGGGAGAAGCACACCAAAAGCGTTTTTACCTTGAGTGTAAGAAAATAAGGTAGCAGGTCTTTTATGAAAGTAAGAATTTCCTTGATAATTGCATGTTTGATTATCGTGTCAGCGTGCTTACCAAAAGAATCAGAACCATCAATACCTGATTCGGTTTTAGAGTCGCCCACTTTCATCGTACAACCAACTTTCACGATTGAACCAACTGTAACCCCTCTCCCCTTAGTTGAAACCCCTTCCCATCAAACGCAGATCTGTTCTCCTCTTGAAGGAGAATCACTCAGTGAGCTACCAGAGATCATCACTCAGTTATTTAAGATGCCGAGAGCGGGTCAAGACGATGGACACCATGGAGTAGATTTTGCATTTTACAGACGGAAGGATCTATTGAGCATAGATGGCTTGCCAATTCTTTCTGCTTTGGATGGTGAGGTTGTCACGATCATCAATGATAAATACCCCTATGGTAATGCGATAATAATCGAAACACCTCTGGATTCAATCTCGCCTATTTTATTAGATCAACTCAATCCCCCTTCAACCCAACCAACTGTTATACCAGACCCCAAATTTAATTGGGCACCCGGAGAACTCCCTTTTCAATTGAGTGAGACCAGTAGATCTCTATATATTTATTATGCCCACTTGAAATTTCCTGCAGATGTCAATGTAGGATACAAAGTCACATGCGGACAGCAAATTGGACAGGTTGGAAACACTGGGGATTCCTCTAATTCGCATTTACACTTCGAAACGCGTATTGGGCCATCGGGCGCAAGGATTGAAAGTATGGCATACTATACAGCCCAATCCACACAATCTGAACGGTATAATTATGTTGTATGGCGAGTTAGTAATATGTTCCAATTATTTGATCCGATGGTGCTTCTTTCAATAAAAGGATAAAATAGGTTGATGATCATGAATAAAAATAAAATAATAAAAACATGTACGTTAGTGTGTATATCAGCTCTGATCGCAGGGTGTGGGACCTCACCAGAAGCAACACCGACAATTGACCCAATCGTTGTGATGACGGATGTTGCCGGCACAATCCACGCGGAGATTACTCAGGCAGCCTTATTAACCCCATTGGCAACCGTTGCACCCCCTCCCACTGCCACACCCCTACCCATTCCAACACAATCCCTACCTTCAGCTCCCACA
>CAZBCD010000308.1:0-2548 GCA_964490205.1 uncultured Pelolinea sp.
GACATTTTCATTGGTGGATTAGGGTGACATATTCACTGGTGAATGACATACTTCTCAAGGGCTTCCGGGAATGGATATTGTTGGATTGCCTGACGCAGCGGTCCAGGAATCCAGACAGCGGGTGATGGCAGCCATCAAAAATGCCGGGTATGCCTACCCGCGAAAAAGATTAACTGTCAATCTCGCCCCTGGATCCGTCCGAAAAGAGGGGCCTGCTTACGATCTTCCCATTGCTCTGGGTGTATTAGCATGCATGGAAATTATTCCAATCGATTTCCTGAATGATGGGTTGGTAATTGGGGAATTATCTTTAGATAGTTCCGTACGCCATGTACGCGGCATCCTGCCAATGGCTGTTATAGCCCGCGAAAAAGGGTTCAAGCGGATCTTCGTACCTCAACAAGATGCAGCTGAAGTAGCGCTCATACCCGAGATTGAAGTTATACCAGTGGAATCGTTAGCCGCATTAGTCGGATTCTCAAATGGACAGCAAACCATTTCTCCGCAGCAATTGACGGAAGTGGACAGCACAGAACCCTGGGCTTTAACAGACTTTAAAGAAGGAAAAGGCCAGGAACATGTCAAACGCGCCCTTGAAGTTGCTGCGGCGGGAGGACATAATGTGTTAATGATCGGACCTCCCGGCGCCGGGAAAACCCTGCTTGCTCGGGCACTTCCTGCCATTTTACCAACATTATCAATCGAAGAAGCGTTGGATGTAACCCGCATATATTCCATCACCGATCTTCTCCCTTCAGACACTCCTCTTATCACCGCACGTCCATTTCGGGCTCCACACCATACTATCTCACATGCCGGACTGGTAGGCGGTGGTAACTGGCCGCACCCTGGAGAAGTCTCATTAGCTCACCGTGGAGTCCTCTTCCTGGATGAACTGCCCGAATTCGGTAAACACGTTCTTGAAGTACTCCGCCAGCCATTAGAAGATAAAACAGTAACCATCAGCCGGGCAAGGGGTTCGCTTTCCTTTCCTGCCAATTTTCAAATGATCGCAGCGATGAATCCCTGACCGTGCAGTTCCGTATTACGGCGAACTTGAGATATCTAAAAGGTGGTTACAGCACAATTAATCAAAAATCTTTTTCATATAAATCTTGAACTCACTGACTTCGAATCAGAAGGTAATGTGTCCATAGTGTCCATACAGTATCAGGGGTATTACACCCGGGTTGCACCGGGAGAGGCGACTTAATTAAATTGGTTTCACTGTCTTTTGTTATTTGTTTTGCAAATAAGTAGGGATGCTTTTACAGCATATGTCGAAATTGGAAGTGAGACTCTTAGTTATTCAAATGATAAAGAGCCCATAATCGAGCTCTCAACAAGATCATTGGAACCTTCTTTATCAGATCTTTCTAAATGCCTGCAATCCCTAGGGAATTTGCCACGACAATTATCCAGCATAAAGCGGAGACACCCAATGTCACCGGATAATATATCTTATTTTTGACTATGGAAATATTCACATCCCTGAGGAAAAAAAACACTGGCGCCATCACACCGCCAATTGCCGCGGCCAAAAACCCGCTGGCGAGAATCTGCGGTATGAATCCGAGAAGGTTTTCAAGAAAGAATCCTGCAGAAGAGAACACTGGTGTCAGTATTTGTGTAATCATGTAGCCCATCACGTAAATTCCATACGATGTCACGATGCCCAGGCTGATTTTGCTTGTCAGAGTGTTAAATTCATCCTGCGCCAAAGGTACCCCATACCAGATGATTTCAAACAGCAAGCCTTCCGCCATGATTGCGATTGCGGAACATAAAAAGCAGCCTCCAAAAGGATTAAAGAACCGCATCGCCCCAGCCACAAGCCCCATGCCAAGTTGCATCCCCCTCATTTTATAGAACATCCTGCTAGCTGCCATTAAACCGAACGCGAATACGCCGGTCATGATCGCCCCGGCAGGCAGATTCGCATCTCGAAGCATTGAACCAATGACGCATTCCGAGAACCCCCATAACGATCCGAACACAAGAATTCCCACAAGTAATTTATTTTTTTCCATTTTCATTCCACCTTTATTTCTACAATTTCTTTGACGCTATATGCCTTTGGTAAGTCAGAAAACACCGACTCCCTGTTCCTGGTTAAGATTCCATTTTGTAAATTTTTCCACAACACGGTTTTTTGATACCCGTCCGCGCCGATCAGTGTGTATTGCAGCATTTCAGGATTTGAAACCCCAATTTCTTTCATGAGGTGATCAAGCGCAATACCAGATTCCGACTCAATGGATCTTTCTTCCGCTATTTGAAATAAATGATCTACTGTAAATTCATTACTATTGATAATAATTTGCGTTGCGTCAACTTTTGTTGAATTCACGTAAACTGTAGCAGTGATCCCAACCATCAAGACGATGATTGCCATGACCGGCAAATATTTTTGAATTTTCATGCGTTTCTCTTCAAATTTTAATTAACAGGAATGCTCTCCATGTGAGACTGAATTTATTATACCTATTAAATTCAGTCTTGGATTCAAGTATCAAGTGCAACAGTGATTATTTAAGAATACCACAGG
>CAZBCD010000309.1:0-2546 GCA_964490205.1 uncultured Pelolinea sp.
CTACGGCGATATTAGGAGCCGCTTTTGCAGCTGCAATTTGGGCATTGATTCCAGCATTAACATATTCGTTTAATAGAAGTCAAGCAGCGTTGTAGTAAATATGGATTATTAAGGTTCGTCATTCCTGCCGGCTACCCATCAGGTAGGTGCGTATCTAGCGCACTACTTTCTCAATTACCGGCAATATCCTTTTTATTTTTCCATTTTCCCGATATATAAAAAACGGATATAGGCTCATGCAATATCCGCTTCTTATTTGAATTTTTATGGTATTTGCTCTGAATGGCTATTATTAGTATGGTTTATCTCGGCAAACGCTCCAGGTTGGAGGTTACAGGTCACTTAATAATTGAATACGTTTGTATCAAGTTTAATTCCGGTTGGGAAAGTCTGAGTTTCACCCGGAGCGATGTTTTAGGTTGCGTGCACATTCGTGGAATCAAAAGTAACCTTCTGATTGCACGGATGTTTTTATATGTGGAGTTCTGTGTCATTTCTTGTTTGTTCATTTTTATTCTTATATGCACAAGTCGGTTATCTACCGTTCTATGGCATTACCGGATGATTCATCCCAGCAGTACTGAACCCAGTCTGGTGGGACATTGTAGGCATTGACAATGTCGCAAGGGGGATAGTCTTGGCCGTGATGATAAATCACCCACTGACCATTATCCTTCGCCGCAAGCCACATTCCGCCTCCCGCTTCAGCATTGACCTCATTAACTCCGCCTTCGGCAAAGTTTTCGTCCATCCGGCCAACTGTAAACGCTATTTTGGCTTCATTCCAACCGAGTTTTGCCAGCAAAGCTTGTTTGATGGCTTCTTCATCATTCATTTCGTGACCAGGGGGGAGTGGTGGTTCAGGAGGAGGTTCTTCACCCGGCATGTGTTCTTCTGGAGGAGGTTCGCCTTCTTCCCAATGTTGTTCAGGTGGTTGTTCACCTTCCCTGGGTTCTTCCCCCGGAGGAGGTCCGCCTTCTTGAGTATTCGGGACAATTTTGAACGGCAAACTACATGCCGCCGTGCTGCCAAGTAATGCAAGTATGCACAGCAGGACAACATACTTGATTAGGGCAGACAGGAAAAATTTAGTGCTTTTTTTTGAGTTCATTATCAATCTCCTTTATCATCTTTCCATTTTCCCGATAAATAAAAAGCGGATATGGGATCATGCCATATCCGCTTCCTGCTTCCGTATTCAACTGCGATGACGCATTGTTGTTTTCGGTTGTCTGCTTGTTTTAATTAATAAATCAGAATTTCGGCGGCTTGGCAATCTAAGCTGATTCTTATCAACTTTAGACCCACAGCTTTGCGCCCCATCCTTTCGGGTGGTTTGCCTTTATCGAGTCTTAAATATGTATAAATATTATCCAACATTTCAACAATTTGTCAAGTAGTCGTTGTATTAAAGTGTATATTGCGGTGGAAAAAACTCTTGACACATACCTGTAATATCTCTCTTTCAATTAAGGGTTTAAACGATTCAATGATTGATTTTATTTCTGTTTCATTTAATAATCTTGGGTTTAAAATATGGAAATTTTCTTCAAAGTTGTTCTTATTTATATCTAAGACGCCTTCTCCTCTGCCGAATCCCATGGCTTCTAAATAAAACATACTCAATATACTATTAAATAGTGCGTGATAGATATCAATATTTAATTCAGGATTAATTCTTGAAATTCGAATTAGTCGTTGGTTCACAAATGTTGGTTGATCGAATTTTGCAATAAAAAGTCTATCGCCAGGATTAATACTGGTAACAAATTCTCCTAAAGTATTTGGGTTCAATGTATACCAATAAATACCAGCTCTTTTAAGCACCTCCGGTAAAGGATCACCAACTGTATTGCATTGATTCTCAAAGCTCTCTATCCAACGAACTGCTCCGTTATGATTTAAGTATTTTAATTCTTCTTTTGATAGCGTGCAACAAAATGATAAAACATCTGGTTCTGCATCCAAATACTTAATTGATTTGGGAGTTTTAAGAACAGGTTTTAAGTATTCATCCTCTATTTCGTTTGGAATAGAAGGATAAAACAGCGGATCCCAACCTCTTCTTTCACCTCGAGCAATTTCAAAGACATCTTTCGCCTTGATTAATTGATCTTCGAAATCTCTTAACCAATTAATGTCAGAGAAGAAGCTATTATTACTTAATCCAAAGGATTTAAGGGCATCTATTTTTTCATTGGTGTACGAAATTGTTGATATATCCTCTTCATCAATATTTTCGCCTCTATTTATTAAAGCAGAAAGCTCCTGGATTTCATCATTATCTAAATCATCAATTTCTTTCTTTAGAGTAATAAAACTTGTTTTAAATTCGTCATCTAATTGAATGGATTCTTTCTTTTCTAGAGTAAGGATTGTTGTTACAACTTTTGAGTTTTTAAACCATCTGCCCTTTCCGGAAATTATGATTGATTGAATATGGTAATAATATTTTAATGCATTCAAAAATCTCTCACCCCAAGATGTACTCATTGAAATACGTCATACCCTCCAAGACAGTTTGTAATAATAAGTAAAGTACAAAC